>CAZPNF010000309.1:0-3358 GCA_964587715.1 uncultured bacterium
GCATGTACAGGACAGCTATTAGCACAAACACCGCATCCTGTACATTTCTCTGGATCCGCCTGCGGCCGCGCCCATACAAATCGAGCCGCCCACCTCATAAGAAATTCCGGCACCAACCTGATCAGACGGTTAGATGGAAGGGAAAAATCTGCCAAACGA
Source organism: uncultured bacterium (assembly GCA_964587715.1). Classification (GTDB taxonomy): domain Bacteria; phylum Zhuqueibacterota; class QNDG01; order QNDG01; family DSAB01; genus CAYYPT01. Next base: position 160 of record CAZPNF010000309.1, read on the forward strand.
ACTGCATCCAATTTTTCACCCAGAATCTCAATCTTTTCTATGGAATTCTCACCTACCCCATCTTCTCCTGCCAGACGGATTGCATCCACTTCATTTTCCTTAAAACCCATGATTGAACTCGCTACAGCATCCAATGCTATGCCATCTTCACTTGCCAGAAGTAAACCCACATTCCTCAAATTGCCTGTTGCTGGCCCATTCCCTTCCATTCCTAAAATCCCATCCATCAAATTAAGTCTGGGTCGTACAGAGGAGAATACGTTTACAAGAACCCGACTAAAATTTTGAGGATGAGGATGCAGCTTGTGAAACTTAACTTTTTGTAATCCAGGCAGTGTTCCATACAAATTCTTGATTGCTCCGGTATAGAGGGTGAATCCATGGGTTTTAAACTTCGGCAGATTAATCACCACATCTGCTTCAAAGACTGCTCTGGCAAAATGATATTTCTCCCCTTTAACTGTTCGGGCAACTATTCCGCCGGCTTCAAAATTAATTAATTTGGCTCCAGTACGCTCGGCAACAGCTTTGAATCCAGTATTTTCCCAGTATCTTTTAACCCCTTTAACAGCACCTGCTGGGCTGTCACCAATCCAGACTTTTTCCCCGACAGACTGCACTTCGCGAACCACAGCTTCCAGAACAACAGGATGAGTTGTAATGCCTCGTTCCGGTTCCTTAGCAGAAAGCATGTTGGGTTTTAGAAGTACTCTTTCCCCTGGTTTTACAAACTTTCCGATCCCTCCCAACATTTCCAGTAAATTGTGAACAGATTCAAAAACTCTCCCTTTTTCATAATCTTTGCATTTTACAATTGCAACGGTTGCAGCCATTTCACTGTCTCACAAACATCATTCCAGAAAGTTGCTTAACAAAATTCTTTAATTCCAGTGAGAGAAGCAAAGCCAGGGCTTCCGAAGTCCCCATCTTTGCATTGAGTGCAATTTTATCAATGTGAAGAGGTTCTTCAGAAAGTACGTCCCACAGAATTTTTTCTTTATCCGACAAAAGCTTTACAAAATCGCCTCGTCTTTCCTTTCTTTCTTTATCCACTTTTAATTCAGGAATCTCAGCAATAATATCTTCCACATTTTCCACTAACTTAGCACCTTCTTTAATAAGTTTGTGGGTCCCTTTACTTCTAAAACTTCTGATACTCCCTGGCACAGCAAACACTTCCCTCCCCTGATCAAGAGCCATATAAGCTGTGATCAAAGCACCGCTCTTCCCACCTGCTTCCACAACTACAGTTCCCAGACTCAAACCACTTATAATACGATTTCGCCTGGGGAAATAGGCACCTAACGGCTCAGTTCCCATTGGAAACTCAGATATCACTGCTCCATTCTCAGCAATCTGTTCGTATAATTTTTGGTTCTCAGGTGGGTAAATAATATCTATACCACAACCCAGTACAGCGACAGTTTTCCCACTACCCTTAATTGCTCCCCTGTGCGCACAGCTATCAATACCTCTTGCCATTCCACTAACAACAGTCACCCCCAATCTGGTAAGATCTTCACCAAACCGCTCGGCAGCCCACCGTCCATACTGAGAAGCTGTTCTTGTTCCCACAACGCCAATTCCATTCTCACCTTCTTCCCAGAGAGATCCTTTAACATAAAGAATAACTGGAGGATCATAAATTTTCTTCAGAATGTTAGGGTATTCTTTATCCCAGTATGTAATGAGTTTAATTTTATGTTTTTCTATCAAAGAAAGCTGATGGTTAGCGAAAGCATGATACACTTTGCTCTTGATGTTATGTGCTATCTTCTCATCGATATTTTCTACCTGGGAGAGTTCTTTTATCCCGGCATTAAGCACTGCTTGAGACGAACCAAAATGACCTACAAGACTTCTTATCCGATGCGGTCCCAGTCCGGGAACAGAGACAAGCGAGAGAATGGAGTAAAGGTCGCTCATTCCTTTGCCTCAGATAGTTTCTGGATAATTGCATTCAAAAGTGGTTTGAGACCCATTTTAGTAACAGCAGAAATTGGATAACAAGACAAACCGTCTAACGATGAAGGAAGGTCTACCTGTTCTTCCTCAGAAAGCAGGTCAATTTTGGACAGAGCAATAACCCTGGGTTTTTTTAACAGAGAAGAATCGAACAACTCAATCTCTCTTAAAAGCGTTTTGTAAACAGAATAGATTTTTTCTGAAACAGCTTCGATAATAAAAACCAATACACGTGTTCTCGCTACATGCCTGAGAAAATGATCACCCAGACCTTTCCCTGTATGAGCATCTTCAATAAGACCTGGGATATCTGCCATAACAAAGCTTTTAAAATCTCCATAGGCAACAATCCCCAAATTAGGGGTTAATGTGGTAAAAGGATAATCAGCAATTTTGGGCCGAGCAGAGGAAACAGAGGATAGAAGAGTTGATTTACCAGCATTTGGCAACCCTACCAATCCTACATCAGCCAAGATTCTTAATTCCAGATGTAAATGCCGACTCTCTCCCTCGGTTCCCGGTTCTGCAAAGTCAGGTGTTTGCCACGTCGGCGTGGCAAAATGGACATTACCTTTTCCACCTTTCCCACCTTTTGCTACTATAAGTTCCTGTCCTGCTGTTGTTAAGTCTCCTGAGATTACTCCGCTTTTTGCATCCTTAATTAGAGTACCCTGTGGAACTCCTATAACGGCATCTTTCCCCTTTTTCCCACTCATACGCTTCCCTTTCCCTCCTTTTCCATTCCCGGCCCTGTATCGTTTTCGATGACGGAGATCAACAAGTGTAGAAAAACTGGGGTTTACACAAATAATAACACTTCCGCCGTCTCCACCATCTCCACCATTCGGTCCACCCTTAGGAACGTATTTCTCCCTTCTAAAGCTTACACATCCATTTCCACCTTGGCCTCCATGTACCCAGAACGAGACTTCATCGATAAAATCCATTTCAACTCACGTGTAAAAAAGTGCAATCAGCGGATTAAAAAAAGGCAGTGATATCACACCGCCCTTTTAAACCTTTTATCACAAATGGAACTTGAATTTTGAGTCAAGTTTTAAAGCTTATTTATGCCTAAATAATTCAAAAATCAAATATCAAAAAGCAAAATGACAATGCAAAATCCAAAATAATCAAAGAGTGATCAATACTTAATTAATCATGAATCAGTCATTATTTAAGGTTCATCCGATTAATGCGTACTTCTCTTTTCCTCAGCAATCAAATAAGTAGC
>CAZPNF010000310.1:0-3339 GCA_964587715.1 uncultured bacterium
ATAAATACACTTATTAAAAACTTGACTCAGAATTTCAAATTATTGCTATATAAAAAGGTTTAAAAGCTTAGTTAATTATCTAGATTTCTGAAAGCTTAGCTGTCAATTACTTTTCACATAGAGAGAGACTGCCTGACTTTATCCCGCATTATTCTCCCCATTGGCCCTCTGGGGAGTGAAGAGACAAAATGAACGGCTTTTGGACATTCATAAGCTGCCATTCGTTCCTTGCTGTATTCAATTATCTCTTCTTGGGTTGCACTCTCTCCTTCCTTCAAAACAACACTGGCGTGTATCTCTTCTCCAAGAACTGGATCCGGTATTCCCACAACCACTGCCTCTTTCACCTTTGGATGGCCACAGAGAAACCTCTCTACCTCTCTTGGATAGATATTGAATCCACTTTTGACAATGACGTTTTTCTTCCTGACCATTATAAATCCAAATCCATTATCATGGAGAAGGGCTAAATCGCCTGTCCTGAGCCACCCATCTCTCAATGCTTCCTTTGTGGCCTCTGGCCGATTCAGATATCCTTTCATGACATTGGGACCTTTAACAATAATTTCTCCGACCTGACCTGGTTTTACTTCTGTATCTGTTTCATCTACAATTTTTATCTCAATTCCTGGCAGTGGCAAACCAATGGATCCTGCCTCACGTTCCTGAACAGGGCTATTGAAAGAGACAATGCCCGAAGCCTCTGTCAAACCGTATCCTTCTAAAATAGGGATTTTAAACCTCGCCTCGAAGTTTTCCATAGTTTCCTTTCTTAATGCATCTCCGGTGGAAAGACAGAATTTCAGAGAACCAGGCTCGAATTTCTCTCCGTCCTTGACTTTCAAAATTTCCCTTATCATTGAAGGGACACCAATAAAATAGGTAGATTTCTCCGTTTCGATTGTTTTAAGAATTTCTTCGGCATTAAATTTTGGCATCAGGGTTACACGGGCACCAGCTTTGAAAAATGGTCCCACAACAAGAGTCTGGCCAAGAGGATGATACAACGGAAGCACACCTATTCCACTATCTTCAGAATCGAACTTCAGGAATTTATACACAGCATCAATGCTGAATAAAATATTCTGATGAGTAAGCTTAGCCCCCATGGGACATCCTGTTGCTCCAGCCGCATAGACAATTACTGCTGTACTATCAGGGTCGACATCAACAGTTTCTTCCAACGGTTCGTTTACCTCCATAAGATACGGCAGACGAACCTCCCCGGATTCAGCTTTCTCGCCTAACACGATCAATGTCTTGCATCTCTCTAATCCCTGGATTGCCTGTCTGACGCTGGCTCGGAAATCCTTCCAGAAAATAAACCCTTTGGCTTCAGAATCTTCCAGCTGATGATGAATCTCTTCGGCTTTGTAATAAATAGATACAGGAACTATGACAGCACCAATTTTCAAAAGTGCAAAATAGCTCATCAAAAATTGAGGAACATTTGGAAGCATCAAGGCTACTCTATCACCTTGCCCCAGTCCAAGATTTTTCAAACCACTGGCTAACCGATCTGTTGCTTCTTTTACTTCTTCATAGGAAATTAAATTATTTACAAAACTCAATGCCGCATTTTCAGGATAATTCACTGCTGCATCTTCCAGAACTTTATATAGATTATTCACTACGTGACTCCTCTACGTTTTTCATTAATTCTTCAGCATTAAATGAGCTTCTTACATACGGACCGGAATTGACCCAACGAATCCCTCTACTCAGGGCCGCCTGATTATATTCTGCAAAGGTCTCAGGTAAAACATATTCTTTGACGGGACAACTATGCAAATTTGGAGCAAGATACTGCCCGATGGTCAATGCATCGCATCCCACATCATGCAATCTTCCAAAAACATCCAGCATTTCCTGATATGTTTCCCCCAACCCAACCATAACACCTGATTTGGTAATAACATCTGGAGAAAGAACCTTTGCTCTCTCCAGTACTTTCAAGGACCTTTCAAAATCTGCCTCAGGTCTTATCTCACTGTAGAGCATGGGAACAGTCTCCACATTGTGGTTCAAAATATCGAGACCACTATCCAGCACAATCTGAAGGCTTTTTCCGTTTCCCATGAAATCAGGGATCAGAGCTTCTACTGACGAACTCGGCGAAAATTTATGGATCTGTTTGATTGTCTCAGCAAACTGTGCTGCCCCACCATCCTCGAGATCATCTCTGGTTACCGAAGTAATAACAACGTGCTTCAAACCAAGAACAGCTACAACGTCACCGATTCGTTCTGGCTCATCAGGATCCACTGGCTGGGGTACTCCTTTAGGAATACCGCAAAAACGGCAGTGCCTGGTACAAACATTCCCAAGAATCATGAAAGTAGCTGTAGGTTTTTGAAAGCATTCATTTATGTTAGGACAACCTGCAGATTGACATACAGTATGGAGCTTCTTCTCTCTGAGGATTTTTTTTAACCTGACTGCCTGTTCTGTTTCCTTCACTCTTTTTCTAAGCCAAGGCGGTAGACGGTTAGGGAAAATTCTATTTCTATCTTCTTTTGTTTCTTTCATAAGCTTTTTATTTTAATAAAACTTTTTCTTATAATCAAGGAATTTTTAGACACCCTGATTCTCTTGGAAAAATCTTTTAGATTAGATCGTTAGATCGTTACAGAGATTAGCGCCAGCGATCTCTGTAACGATCGTCTTTTATTGCGGAAATCGCTTTCGCTTATTTCCGCAACAATCGGCAATACAGCCTGTGCAAATAAAACTCCATCTCCCCTAATTTCTTCTTGATTTGTTCATAATAATCCCTTATTATTATCTATACCAAACAATAACTTAATGTACGAAACTTTTGATGAAAAGACAATGTGGCGCGAAAGCGCTGTTAAGGTTTTTCTTGATATACCATTAAAACAAGGAAGAAAAAGTTATGAATTTTCTCTCTCATCTTGAATGCGGAATGTGTGGGGAAAAATTCGAGGCAAATAAAACCTGGAATCTTTGCCCTAAATGTGGCAAACCTTTACTTGCCCGATACGATCTGGAAAAAGCTCGTAAAGAGCTTGATCGGGATAAAATCTCTCACCGCGAACCAAATCTGTGGCGATATCATGAACTTCTTCCTGTACAGGATTCAAAGTTTCGTCTCTCTCTGGGTGAAGGGTTTACTCCTCTTGTCCATGCTACTCGCCTGGGCAGTGCAGTTGGATTTGATAAACTCTTTATTAAGGATGAAGGATTAAATCCAACAGGATCGTTTAAAGCCCGCGGATTGAGTGTAGCACTGTCCCGTGCATTTGAACTCGGCGTTAAAGAAGTTTCAATTCCCTCGGCTGGGAATGCAGCCGGTGCAATGAGTGCTTATGCAGCACT
>CAZPNF010000311.1:0-3337 GCA_964587715.1 uncultured bacterium
AGAATCCCAAGCCTGTTTCTGAATATCTCAAGCTTCAGGGACGTTTTCGGCATCTGACAGCGGAAGAAATAGAATATATCCAGGGAGAAGTTAATAAGAGCTGGAGGCGTTTGTTAAAACTGGAAGAAGCTTTTGGTGAACCGTTGTGGTGATTTATTAAATTGTGGGAAGATTTACAGATAGGTTCGCGTGTTGCCTCGAAATAAAATAAATTCTAAGCACGAAATTCTAAACAATATCAAATGACAAAAATTCAAATGGCCAAAACAACACTCGCCTGTTTTTGTTATTTGAGTATTAGTCCAGAGATTTATCTCTGGGAAAGAAAGATTTTTCCCCAATATAATTCGTCCCGTAGGGACGATAGAGAATTTGATCTTTGTAAAGAGAAAAATATTAATCTAGGAAAATATAGGGAATGGCGATATAATGAAATCACCTACTTTGAAAGAGTGGAGAGATCTCTATAGGGCAGCGATTCAGTTCAAGGACATTGCTCCGTGGGACTGGATGTTTGATTCTGATGTGTTTGGAGTTCAAAATCCCGAGACAGGTGAGATCGGATATTGTTGTATCATGGGAGCAGCAGGAGAGCATTTTGCTCTTGCTGTTTACCTCGGCACAGAAGGACTGGATGGATATTTAAGGCTCCAGTCAGGAGAATATTCAGAAGATTTATTTGAGATACTCTATTTTCAGAAATGTTTGATGGCTTCATTTGAGGATAGAAAAGTATTAAACAAACAGGATCTTACCGTCATAAAAGAACTTGGCCTACAATTTCGCGGGCATAATAATTGGCCTCTATTCAGAGATTATTCTCCGGGTTACCACCCATGGTTTATAACAGGCGATCAGGCAAGATATTTAACTCTGGTACTTCAGCAGGCAGTGGATGTTACTCGGCATTTTGAAGATGATCCCGAACGGCTTACAGACCCCCTGGGAATTCGCTATCTGGTTAGAGTTTCTAAGCAGAAAAAGAATGGTTTAGAATGGGTGGATGAATGGTTAGAGCCTTCTCCAAACAAGGAAAATAGAACAGATGTTTTTTCCGTTGATGCTATACGATGGGAAAGAATCAAGAAGCTTCCTAAGGCTGAAGAAAATTGGGAAGTTGATTTCTTTTATTCTCCTCAGGGGATAAGAGAGAATCAGGAAAGGCCTTACTATCCTTATATCATGTTATGGGTTGAACATTATTCTGGTTTCATTTTGCATTTCTCTATGGTTAAGGTTGAAAAATACGAATCTGAATTTATGGAACAGGGTTTAAAGGCCTTTGAAAAGGCAGGATATTTACCAGAAGTGATCTCGGTTAGAAAAGATGAAATTTTCTGGCTTTTAGAACAGGTTCTCTCCGAGCTTGGAGTGAGGTTGGAAAAAACTGAGAGATTGGTCTCTATGGAAAAAGCTCAAGAGGGTATGCACGAGTTTTATCAGAATGGTTTCTTTGATAATTAATCTGAGAATTAATGAATAGAAATTCGGAGTAACAATGAAAACTATTTTGTCTGGAAACGAGGCTGTTGCAAGAGGGTGTTATGAATACGGCCTCCATGTCGCCGCTGCTTATCCAGGAACACCCAGTACGGAAATACTGGAGAATATTTCCCGTTATCCTGAAATTTACTGCGAGTGGTCTCCCAATGAAAAAGTAGCATTTGAAGTCGCCATGGGAGCAACATTCGAAGGCGCTCGTTCTTTGGTTGCTATGAAGCATGTGGGTCTCAATGTGGCTGCCGATCCTTTTATGTCACAAAGCCTCATTGGTGCTCCAGGCGGGTTTATTGTAGTTAGCGCTGACGATCCTGGTATGCACTCCTCGCAAAATGAGCAGGATAACAGATACTATGCTAAGTTTGCTGGTTATCCCTGTATTGAAGCTTCTGATAGTCAGGAAGCCAAAGATTTTGTTGGGATTGCTCTTGAGATAGGTTCTAAGTATGATGTACCTGTTCTCTTCCGGATGACAACGAGAGTGTGTCATTCAAAGGGTGTGGTTGAACTGGGAGAGCGAAAAGAATTTCCAGTAAAAGGGTTTCAGAGAGATCCCAAGAAATTTGTTGTGCTTCCTTCTCACGGCAGAGCTCGCCACCCATGGGCTGTGGAAAGATTGTCCAGACTACATGAATTTTCAGAAAAGACACCGCTTAACTTTATTGAGAGAATATCTAATGATATTGGTGTCATCACAGATGGTGTGGCTTACCAGTATGTAAAAGAAGTTATCCCGGAAGCCTCTGTCTTTAAATTGGGGATGAGTTATCCTCTTCCCATCGAAAAAATACGCTCTTTTGCTCAATCTGTCCGGAGGTTGTTTATTGTGGAAGAGTTAGAGCCATTTATTGAAGAACAGGTTAAAGCTGCCGGGATTGCCTGTGAAGGGAAAAAATTCTGGAATAATCTTGGGGAACTCTCTCCTGAAAGAGTGGAGGACGGATTTATAGAAGCCGGTATGTTAAAAAGAAAAACCTTTGTTTCTCCAAAGGAGGAAGTTGTCCCACGTCCGCCTATTTTCTGCCCTGGTTGTCCGCACAGGGGGCTGTATTATGTTCTTAAACAGCTTAAGGCAGTTGTTACAACAGATATTGGATGTTACACTCTTGGAGTGATGCCCCCTCTGGAGTCTGGTGATACGTGTGTGGAAATGGGAGCTTCCATTGGTGTCGGAGTTGGTATGGCAAAAGCCCGAGGAAATGGAAAAGGTATTGTTGCCACAATCGGAGATTCCACTTTTCTCCATTCAGGTATGACAGGTTTGCTCAATGCTGTGAACGATAAAGCTGGAATAACAGTAGTAATAGCGGACAACCGCATAACTGCAATGACAGGAGGACAACATCAACCAGGCACAGGTAAGACTCTGATGGGTGAAGATACAAAAAAGGTTGAGTTAGCAAAGATCTGTCAGGCATTGGGAGTGGAGCGCATTAAAGTCATAGATACCTATAATCTTGAGGAAACAAAGAAAACACTCAAGGAAGAAATGGAAACGGATGAGCTTTCTGTTGTTATAACCAACAGACCCTGTGCTCTATTTCCCCCGGAAATGCGGAAACTTGTTCAACAAAAACCGTTTACAGTGGATCTTGATAAATGCACAGGGTGTCATATCTGTTTCAAGGTAAATTGTCCGGCTATCAGCGAGTCGGATGAAAAAACAGCCAAAGGATTAACCAAAGCTTACATTGATCCCAATTTCTGTACGGGCTGTTCTGTTTGTGCACAGGTCTGCCCGTTCGATGCAATTGTTAAGGGTGAAAGTGACTAAAGTGAACTAAAGTGAACTAAAGTGACTAAAGTGAACTAAAGTGACTAAAGTGACTAAAGTGAA
>CAZPNF010000312.1:0-3335 GCA_964587715.1 uncultured bacterium
TCACCTGCTACTTATTTGATTGCCTTAGGAAAAGAAAAGTACGCATTAATCGGATAAGCCTAAATTTTACATTATTACTTAACCCACGCGGGTAAGCTTGAAATAGTAATCCGGAAAACAGGAACAGCCAATAAATAAACGATTGCAGTAGTTACAAATATTCCTAATATATCCAGTCCTACACCTGTCTTAGCCATCTTTGGAATGGATAGATATCCTGACCCAAAAATCACTGCATTAGGAGGAGTCGCTACAGGTAACATAAAAGCTAAGGAGGCAGCTATTGTCCCTGCTATCATCAACAGATAAGGATGAACTCCCAGTCCTAAAGAAGTTGCCGCTAATATAGGCATGAAGATACTGGTTATGGCTGTATTTGAGGTTACTTCTGTTAGAACAGCCATGGATAATACTACCACTAAGACGGCAACAAGAAGTGGCACAGCTTTGAGAATCCCAAGATTTGATCCAATCCATTGGGCCAATCCTGTCACTTGAAACTCATGAGCCAGAGCCAAGCCGCCACCGAAAAGAAGAAGAATTCCCCACGGAATGTTAACTGCACTTTTCCAGTCGAGAAGAAATTCTCCTTTCCTAAAATTAACCGGAGTTAGGAAGAGAAGCAAAGTAGCTCCAATTGCAACAGTACTGTCGTGGACCGTTTTCTCGATCCCTAAAAGATTAGACCATCCGGGAATTGTAAAAAAACCGATATTGATATTCTTCCTGAACATCCAGCCTAATGCAGTCAGGATAAAAATTATAAAAACATACTTTTCAGCTCTGCTCATAGGTCCCATTTCTTTTAATCTCTTTGTGATTGTTTCTTCACCTCCGGGCAGTTTCTTGAATTTTACAGGATGAGCAATCCTGACAAGGTAAAACCAGGCCAGCGGAAGGAACAAAACAACTAACGGAAAACCAACCAAAAACCATTGAAAGAAAGTGATTTCTGGAGCTTTCGGGAAAAGTTTTTGTACCTGTGCAGCAAAAATAATATTTGGAGGAGTCCCAATCAGAGTGCCGATACCACCGATGCTTGCTGCGTAGGCAATTCCAAAAAGCAAAGCCATTCTGAAAGAAGTTAAACTTTCTTCACTGGTGAAAGTATCATCATTAAAAGACTCCACGTGTTTGATAATTGCCAGAGCAATGGGCAGCATCATCATTGTTGTTGCCGTATTTGAAACCCACATCGAAAGAAAAGCCGTAGCTACCATCATGCCGAGAATAATTTTTTTGGGACTTGTTCCTAAGATACTAACTATCTTCAGGGCCATCCTTCTGTGAAGACCCCACTTTTCAATAGCAATAGCGAGAAAAAAACCTCCCATGAAAAGGAAAACATTACGATCTCCAAAGTGGGTAGCAATTTCCTGAGCCGGAGATACTCCCAGAAGTGGAAAACAAAGAAGGGGGAGAAGGGCAGTAACCGCAATTGGAAGAGCTTCTGTAAGCCACCAGAAAGCCATCAGGACTGTAACAGCTAAAGTCTTTTGAGCTTCAAGACTCATTCCAATAGGTCTCGGAAGGACTAATACTGCAACAAATAAAGGCAATCCTAAAAATAACCCAACCTTTTGATATGCTAAAAATTTCTTTTCCAACAATCGCTCCTGTTCTAAGAACCAGAGTTAGCTCAAGAAAAAGCTTTGAAAAACTTCCCGGCAGCCAATCTCGCAGCAAGGACAATCGAATAAAATTTTGAGTCGTCATCATCTGCTCTGGAAGTTAAAACCACAGGTGCATTGGTCCCGACTAGTACGGAAGCGACCTTACCGTAGGCTAATAATGTAGTAGCCTTGTAAAAAGTATTAGCAGTTTCAATATTGGGGAAAATCAGAATGTCTGCCTCTCCGTTAATAGGACTTTCAAGCCCTTTGATAGCACAATGTTCAGGGGAGAGAGAAACATCCAAGGCTAAGGGACCGTCTATGATAGCACCTTTAATCTGCTTTCGCTGCGCCATGGCTGTAATAACAGCAGCATCCACAGAGGATTGAACTTTGAAACTAATCGTTTCTGTGGCAGAAACTAAAGCAGCTTTGGGACGTTCGAGTCCAATGGCGTTGGCCACTTCAATAGCATATTTTAGTATCTGAATCTTTTGATCTAAATTAGGATTTGGTATAATAGCTGCATCCGATATAATGAGAAGCTTTGGATAAGTAGGGATTTCCATAACTGCTGCATGACTCAAAAGACCACCTTTTGGCAGTAAACCATTTTCTTTATCCAGAATTGCTTTCATATAGGTGGCAGTCTTAACCAAACCTTTCATCAGAATATTCGCCTTTTTTTCTCGGATAAGACGAACAGCCTCCAAAGTTGCACTCTCGGCATCGGTAACAGGAAGAATGTCAAAAATGGATGGATCTATACCTTTCTCCTTGGTAACTCTAAGTATTTTTTCTTCTTCACCTACCAAAATAGTTTTGATTAACCCCTCTTTAACCCCCCTGGCAATAGCTAGAATGGTATCCGGATCATAACCAGCGGCAACTGCCACTATCGGTGTGGAATCGCTCTTGACAGCATCGACTAAGTCTTGTAATCTATGAATTGGCTTCACAGAACCTCCCATTCTTTAGATTAGATGACCGAACTTTGGCAAATTTTCATTTGTATGGTATTACAAGTAAAATCTTTGTTTTTTTTTGCAAAGAATTAAATATCAAAATGTCGAAGATCCGCCGTAGCGGGAAAAATCAAAATGCAAAATAATGACGACAGCTTTTTTGAATTTTGATATGTAATTTTGCATTTTCATATTTGATTTTTGATATTTTTCTCCAGACTTTAATTACATAAAAAATTAGTTGTGTACTTCTCGTCGGCTTGAGGTTTTGTCGTGAGCGTAGCCGTTCGCTATGTGATCAATATATCTTGGCTTCTTCCTCTCCCTTTAGAACCCTAAAAACACCCCAGGCCAACGCTTTCATTTCTTCTTCTCCAGGGTAAACAAAAACATCGGAAATCCAACTGACCCTTCCCCTGATCAGTTTCACAAACAATTCGTTGTACGCCAAACCTCCAGATAAAACAATACCGTGCACCTCACCTCTGAGAACTGTTGCAAAAAGACCAATTTCTTTTGCTACTTGATAGCCCATTGCTTCGTAGAACAACTTTGCCTTTTTCTCTCCAGACAGCACCTTTTCCTCTACCTCTCTCATATCATTGGTGCCTAAATAAGCCACCATTCCACCACGGCCGACAAGTTTTTTCTTTAACTCACTTTTCGTGTATTCCCCTGAGAAACAAAGTTCTATCAATTGGCCGGCAGGAACACCTCCGGCCCTTTCTGGTGAAAAAGGACCATCTCCGTTCAGTGC
>CAZPNF010000313.1:0-3308 GCA_964587715.1 uncultured bacterium
AAAAAGGCGGATTCTTTGGCTACTTTCTTCTAAAGAAAGTAGCAGGAATTCTTTAATGATTTAACTATTTTATCAGAACTGCTTTCTTTCTCTGTGAGAAACCGTTAGAGTATAATTCAATAATATAAATACCTGCTGACAGGGGTCTACCCTGATTGTCCCTCCCATCCCAGCTTATCCAGTAGCGACAGGGTGGTTGACTTTTTTCAAGGAGAGTTCGAACACATTTCCCAAGCACATTGTACACAACTAAACGCACATTCCATTGAGCTCGGGAAACCGGCAGATCATAGTAGATGGTTGTCGTGGCATTGAAAGGATTGGGGAAACTATTTAAAAGAGCGAAATTATCAGGAATTTCACTGTTTCTGCGTTTTATCCCTGACTCATATTCTGACTCCATGAGAACCCATTTATTGGGATCTAAGAGAATGCTGTCGGGTTCATCCGTTGTCAGAAATACAAAGGACTGAGAATATTCATTTATCCAAACACTTGTATCTTCTGAAATTCCACACTCGTCTATTCTGACATCAAGAGGCATCTGGAATAAAGGAGCGTTCACTTGAACCTGATCAATTATCAATGTGATTTCGTATTTATTGTCAGACAAAAATCGGCTGCTCCAGGAGTATTGCAGATTCGGATATCCTTTGTTATAAATCCATTCGTCAAAAAACCAATAAAGATTCATTCCAGAAACTGATTCACAGACCGATTTGAATTCAGGCATAGAAGCATTGGAGTAACGATAAGTTGTATAATAGCTTTTTAATATTTCCCAGAAATTTTCGTCTCCTACTACATGACGCAGCATGTGAAGAACCCATGCTCCTTTATTGTAGATAATTCCCCAGTTAAAAAGCTCACCAGCCGGGGGATCATAAATGGGGAAATCTCTGAAATTAACCTGTGAAAAATAATTCTTCTTAGCATGGTCCATCTTTTTCTGGAAAGCATCCCGGCCGTATTCATGTTCAATGAAAAGTGCCTCTGAGTAAACTGCGAATCCTTCGTTGAGCCATATAGCAGGCCAATCGTTGAGGGTAACAGCATCTCCCCACCACATGTGAGATAACTCGTGAACAAATCCACTCTCGTAAGTTCTGTTTCCCTGTATCCAGTGGCTGTTAAAGGTGGTCATTGTCTGATGCTCCATGCCCCCGTAATAAAAAGGTTCTACCTCAGCCATACCATATTTCTCAAAAGGATAATGACCGAATCGATCGGAGAAAAAGCTCACAGCATCTACCATGTGAACAAAATCATTCTTTGCTTCAGCAGAATCACGGGTAAAAACGTAGTAGGCAATTTCGAGCGAATCCCCTACTGGAGAAACGTACCAATCAGACCAGTGGGAATAAAACTTCGACATTGTAACACAGATCAGATAGGTTGCTACGGGGTATTCAGTCCGCCAGTGAAAAGTCTCCCAATTCCCGTCTTCGCTTAATTCTCTTTTTTCAAGAACTCCGATGGAAGCAACTTCAACGCCTCTGGGAACTGTAACGTAGAGCTCTGCTGTTGCTTTGTCCCACGGTTTATCAAAACAAGGAAACCAATACCTTGCATCTTCAGACTCTGCCATTGTGTAAGCACACATGGAATAATAATAAAATCCTCTATAAGAATTTTCCTCTTGCGGAGCTTTATTATAAGCAATCGAAATACTGAACGTATCGCCTCTGGCCATGAACCTGCCAGGTGAAATAATGATCTCCTCGTTTCCCTGAACTGCTTGCACCTTTTCTCCCCGGAGGAAAACTGAATCTGCCACCAGATCAACCATGCCAAACTGTATCTTATTAAGTCCATCTTCCTCTGAACGACACGTTACAGTAACGGTTCCTCTGAACGCACTGGAAACCAGAGGAAACGTAAGATTCAGCCTATAATGAAGCACATCAAAAGAGTGGGTAGAATCAAAAGCTGTCCTGGTAAATTTTCTTGAAGGATTATCCCTTTTGGACTCGACTCTACCCCAGCTTTTCGGCTGAACTTGAGCGCTTACATGCCCCAAAAATAAAAAGAGAGACAAAAACAATACAATTCGCTTAACCAGTGAGCGATCCATAATTTCTAATGCTTTGGCATTTATTTGTCATTTGAATTTTGGAATAAAGTCCAGTTATCTAATCTCTATCAAGCGAAGGAGCGATTTTCAAAAAATGATCAATCGATTCCTCTCCCGATAAAGGGAGAGGTCGGGTGAGGGTTTTATAAAATTTGCAGAAGTTTAGTTATCCAGTCTATACCTTAAATTTCTTCTCTAATCTTTTCAACTTCTCCACTATACCACCATATTCCAGCTCGCTGTAGGGAAGCATTGCAGCACCTGAAAATCCTTGCCGCCTCATGGTTGTTGCCTTCTCAGATATCTGCATTCTCACATAATCCCAGAATGGATGATCAAAGACGTCGGCTGGCTCTGTGAGCTTTCCATCTTTCACACAAAAAGCTGCACCTGTCACGATCGGAGGCCCATCAAAGTAGGATATCGTTGAATTCAACTTGCAGGGCATCAGCGGACCTGTGTGACTCCCCCGCATAAAACCAGCAACATAATGGCCTATCTGAAACGGAGCTAAGACTTCACCAGTTGCGGGGAATTCTCCCTGCACACGCACCAGAGCTACAGGATCATCTTTTCCTGTGTATTTCCCGGCAATATTGTGAAGATGTGTCGTTGAAATAGAAACTGCCTGGTTCCCTGTTTTTCTGGAATAAATACTTTCGATGACATATCTTTCATTGTCGCGCAACAGGGCAGCAATATCATAGATATCTTCAGGAGCGTTAAGTTCAATAATTTTGTCCTTTTTCGTGTACCCAACATCAATGATCTTGAAAGTAAACCCATCGCTCATCTTTGGACTTAAGATCAGACCAGCACAGTACATCGGATCAGCAAAACCAAGATAAAAAGGCAGGTTGTATGCACCAGGATCTGTTTTGTCTGCTGCGAAGAAGATAAAAGGCTCACTGGGACGTTCTTCAAATTCCATCTCGGCAACAGCAGGTCCCAGGCCTTTTATGTTTCCGCTGAAAGCATCTTTCAGTAAATCCTGACCTGCTCCGTAGAGCCCCTGCTTTTTATTCCATTTTTAATAACAAACTTTATAAAATTTAATGTACCGTAATAAGGAATCTGTTCAAAATCGTCAAGCTCTAAGCATACAATATCAGCTTTTGCTCCTTTCTCAATCCGGCCTCTATCGCTTAAATACAGCATTCTTGCAGGATTTTCTGTGAATGAGTCGAGCAGCAAATAGGGGTCAGAAATTCTGTATCGCAAAACTGCTAAGGCC
>CAZPNF010000314.1:0-3301 GCA_964587715.1 uncultured bacterium
AATAAACGGGAAAAGAAAGTTGCAGCCTGTGGAAAGAACTATACTGGCCTTTTCGATTTTCTCTCTGTTTCTCTTCCCGGTACGGATTGTTAGAACAGCACCCAGACCAAGTGCTGCAATGAACAAAACAGTAACTTCACCTAAGGTATCAAAACCACGGTAATTGAGTACAACTGCTGTAACTATATTTGTGGCACCAGTATCCTTAACACCATTGTTAACGTAATATCTACCAACCTTAGTCTTAGGTGTCCCAAAATGAATTTTTCTTAAAGGTTGAATAATTCCTATACCCAGTACAACAAGCAGTACAAAACTAATTAATTTTCTCATTCTTCATACCCACCTGTTCTTTTTAAAGCAATAACAAAAACTGCCGTAACGAGCGCCGCACCAATAGATGCTTCTGCCATGGCAACATCGGGCGCCTGAAGAAAATAAAAAAGAATTGCTGCAATCAAACTGACAATACCAGAAGCAATCACAGCATTTAACAAGTTCTTAAAAATAGCAGCAGCAACTGCCGCAGCTATCATCAGAATAATCAAAAACGTAACAAAAATCATTTGATCTCCTCGTATTCTTTGAACTCTTTGGCTTTGTCGACAACGCTCTTGTTGCACAAGGAGACTCCGATTTTACGGGACGCCCTACCCAGAGCATGGTTCGAGATTGGATTAGTAAGAAAAATAAATAAAGAAATAACCAAAGTTTTCAAAAACCAGGTTGGTTCTGCTATCCCTACCCCAATTATAGTAAAAAAAGCCCCAAAGGTGGTACATTTTGTTCCTGCCTGCAGCCTATTATACACATCTGGCAACCGGAATATACCAAGGCCCCCCAGGAAAAGAAACAAAACACCGATTCCGATAATAATTTTGCCAATGAGTATGTGCACTTAAATCCCCCTTTCTAAAAATCTAGCAATTGCCACTGAGCCAATAAAAGTTAAGACTGCGTAAACCAGAGCTACATCTAAATATACATACCTTCCGAAAGTAAGTCCTAAGAGAACAAGTAAGGCAGTGGTAACTGTAGAGACCGTATCAAAAGCTACTGCTCTATCGGAAGGCGTGGGTCCCTTTAGCATTCTCAAGAAACAAAGGAAAATACCCAACCCAACGATTGTAAGAAAAATAACTTGAACCATTCAACAACCTCTTCTAATAATATATTAACGCTATATTTAGATAATACGATGAATTGTTTTAAAAAAAATCACTCCTCTTGCACCATTTCGATAATTTCTCTTACCCACTTGTTTATCACTGTATAACAAACCCTCGTTCCTTCTCTTCTCCCTTTAATAAGACCACCATTTTTCAATACCCTGAGATGCTGCGATACTGTAGATTGAGGAAGACCTAACTTTTCCTGAATCTGCGACACATTACATTCGTTTTTCAGCAAGCCTGCTACAATTTCCAAACGCGCAGGATGAGCTAACGCTTTTAAAACTTCACTCATTTGCTCAAATCGGTTCACTTAAAGATTTCCTTGAGGTATTTTTCAAATTTTTTACCGATGATCTCTGTTGCCTTTTCTACATCATCTGATTTTACATTGATCCAATGGATAAGAAGCTTATCACCAATAATATCCAGCGTAAATGTGCCAGGAGTTAAAGTAATGGAATTAGCCAGCATGAGTTTTGCAATATCCTGCTTCAAATTCGTTTTTATCACCACAATTCCAGGCTTAATGGGCATTTTCGGGTGAATCACTCGATAGGCAACATCAAAATTGGCTTTTACTATTTCTTTAAAAAGCACAAAAATATATATCAAAAAATAGCCAAATCTTCTCAATGAAAATGGAGGCAATCCTAACTTGGAATAACTCCCGGTCAGGAACAGTGCTAAGATAAAACTTACACTAATTCCTGTAACCAATTCCTCACTCCCCAAACTGGAAGTCAAACAGAGCCAAATTATCACTAAGAAGAAAAAGAGATAAAAAAAGTTTCTTATCCTATTAGTTCTCATTTGCTGTGCCTTATTTAAATTGCTTGTTATTAATTTCACAAAATATACAAAAAAGATATTCGTTTGTCAAGAATTATTTTTGTACTATTAATTATAAGATAAACTTATAGTACAAGCTTAAAATAATCATTTCAACCAAAGACGCTAAGAAATTTTTACATTAATCCCTGATTAACGGATAAGGTGACAATCGAGCCTAAAAACCATATTTGTTATTTGGTGAAATTAGGATTAATAAGGTTCTTATCCGTTAATTTCGGATTAATTCAATGCTTCCCACACTAAGTCAAGAACATTCTTTACCTCGATCTTTCCACCGAGTTTCAGTGCAGCCTTTTTAAGATTCAATTCACAGGTGGGGCAGAGAGTTGCCAAATAATCCGCCCCGGTTTGTAAAGCCTGATTAATACGCTTCTCAGCCAACCGATTGGCAAGTTCATTGTCTGTAGCAAGCAATCCTCCTCCTCCACCACAGCACTCAGCCTGTTTACCATAAGTTGGCATCTCAATAAGTTCTGCTCCTATCTCCTTCAATAGCCACCTTGGCTCATCCACCATTCCCAGTCCTCTTGCCAGATTACAGGGATCGTGGTACGTAACCTTTACATTGAGTTTTTTAACCTTATCCTTATTATCGGGGAACCTTTCGACTATCTCTTTTATAACATATTTAGCTTTCAAATCTGGATATTTCTTTACAATAAAAAACATACAGGTTGTACATAAGACAATAAATTCTTGATCCCTATCAGGGATGGATTCCATGAATCTTTTTTGCTGGTTTTTAAATCCCTTCTTATCACCTAACACGGCAAAAGGCATACCACAGCATGTCTCATTAAACGTTCTGGGTTTAACACCTAATTTCTCTAAAATGCCAAGGTATTTTTGGGAATCTTCTGTTCTCTCAAGTAATCGACACCCGAGCAAAACAAAACTCTCACCAGTAAAGGAAGGTGCCTTAAGTTTCTCTCCAAATATATTACCGCTCTGCTCAATTTTACTTAAAAGTTGCTTGTGACCATCATAAGAAAAACCTGCTTCGTAAAGGTCAGCTCGAGCCGCGGCAAGAATATCAGGCACAGAGACGTTAGCTGAACACCTCTCCACACAATCTTGGCAAAAAGTGCATTGGAACAACTTTTCAGCTACATAGTCCGAAGCCTCAAGCTCTCCGGTAAGCAATCCATAAGATATAACAACTTTTCCCCTTGCACCGTCCACTTCCCATCCAAGATCCTTAAACACAGGACAACCTTCAAAACAGTACGCGCATCTGATACATTTATGTAAATCATTTTCCCACTCTTTCAAAT
>CAZPNF010000315.1:0-3293 GCA_964587715.1 uncultured bacterium
CAAAAGGACCTCTGGCAGAAGCAGGATGAAGACCGCTGGCAACCAATTGCAAAAAAGCGTTGGAAAACAGAAATGGATACGCTTTCTCCAGGGGTAAGAGATTCTCTCTGGCAGAGTTTCAGGCAGAGGTTCTGGGAGAGACAAAAGGAACTTGTCTGGAAGAATGAAAGAAAGAAGTTGTGGAAACAGGAAAAAGCTACCTGGACCAAGGATAATGCCAGTCTGTGGGAACGGGTTGTTTTGCAGAATTGGAGTTCTGATAGAAAAAAGAAATGGGAGAAAGAAACTTTTGCAAAGCTGCCGGATTCTCTTGCAGCGAATTTCAATGCTAAAAAAGATTCCCTGTGGAGAAGCGTGGCTGATTCCATCAAAGCAAAAGAGTATGAACACTGGAAGCAGAAGAACAGTAGCGATATTGAGAAAATGATACACAAGCTCTGGGAAAGTGATAGGAAAGTTAGCTGGGAGAGTGGAGCCAAGGCAAGATGGTTTGCTGCAAAAGAGGCAGATAAAAAGGCACTCTGGGAAGAGTTGAAAGAAGAGATCTGGAATATGGAAAAAAGTCGTTTGTGGAACAAGGAACAGGAGAAACTTGCCCAAAAAATAGGGGCTCAGAAGAGATTGGATCGAGCGGTTAAGTGGGAGCGCGTCCTTGATACTGATCAGGTAGAGTCTTTGGTGAATCAGCTTAATCTTCCTGATAGTCCAGCTCTGTGGAAATTAGTTGAGAATAAAATTAAGAAGAAAGAAAAAGCCGACATGTCTGTTCTTTACAATATGGGACTTGCGGAATTGTTCAGGCCTGTTCTGATTGATTCTTTGAACCGCTGTCCGGTTGCTCATGTATCGTATCTCATGAATGTGGATGATACTTCGGCTGTAAAGCACTTTTCAATCCGTTGTCCCATTGTAGACACTTCGAAAGTAAAGTATGCTCTTAGAATAGATCCTGTTACGAAGGATACAACAAAAGTTATTCTAAAACTTCCTGCAGTTCAGAAAATCCTGGGGGGAGGAAAGATTAAAAATCATGGGTTTATTGATGAAAATGGGAAAAGAAGCTGGGAGAGAAAAACTCGGTAACAGCACTTATGTAGTTTTTAGGAATAATCTGTGAGTTCTCCCGTGACAAAATCTTTTTTAGGGCTTTCTCTCCATACAGATCAATTTTGTTTAGTGGAAATGGGAGAAGAAGGCGTGCAGTCTGCTGCTATCCGCGAATTGATACAACCTTTTGATCTTGAGACGTTTCGGACAGAAGGAGAATTACTCAATAACCAGGTTGAGATATTACAGAATCTTTATCAGCGAACAGGAAGCAGGACTAAAGAGGTAGGTGTTGTACTTAACGCAGGCATGGTGCTTGTTAAGAAAATCCCTGTGGCTCTGGGACTGGAAGAAGAAATGCTCAGAGAGCAGATGATCTGGGAAGCAGAACAATTTCTCCTTACATCTTTGGACAATTACATAATGGATTACCAGCGGCTCCCTTTCCAGACTCAGTCAGGAGATCCTGTTTATCTTATGGTGCTGGTTCGAAAGATAGTAGTGAATAAGATAAGGTCTCTTGTGGAGAAAGTAGGACTGACCCTTAGAGATGTAGATGTGGATATCTTTTCCAATATCAGAGCTATTTCGGCCAATTATGATCTGGGTTTAGATGAAATCTCAGCTGTGGTTGATATTCAGAGAGAATATATCTCTTTTGTTATTATTAATCAAAGGGAGTACTTTCTTTCGCATCAAGTTTCTCTTCGGGAGGGGGGAGCGGCATCGGGATTGGTCGACAGTTCGCAAATTGTTGACCTCTTACTGAAGGAATTTCGCCGTATTGTTTTTGGGCATCGGTTGGGTCGGGGGATCGAAGATCTGAATCGCATATTTTTGTTGGGCAGTGAAGGAATGCAAAACATATTTAAAGAAATTTCCTCTGCTGTTTCTGTGCCTTTGGAAATCGTGAACCCATTTCGTCGTATTAATATTTCTCAATCTGTTTCACAATCCAGCGAGGTTGTCGAGTTTCCGTATAGGTTTGTTGCATCAGTTGGGATTGCTTTGAAAAAAGTTCCAACCCTTGCAAAAAAAGGAGCAAGCCTGGGAAAGACCTTATGAAGGAGGTGGAGATCCATGGTCGACATTAACCTTTTTGATGAAGAGGGAAAGGAAAAGGGAAAGGAGCAAAAACCTGCTCCAGAAAAGGGGGATGAGTTTGATCTAAACAAGGATTCGGAGCTGGGGGGCGACTTCTCTGAAACTTCTCCATTGGATGATGAGGAATTTTTGAGTGATGAAGAAGCCCTTTCTGACTTTGAAAAGCCTGAGGAAGAGCAGGAAGAATACGAATTTGGTGAAGATAAGAGAAAAAAGACGTCTCCTGTGTTGTGGCTTATTCTTGGTATTGTTGTAGTGAGTGCTTTTGTTTATCTTTTTATTATTCAACCTCGTCAGATGAAAACTACTAAGATAGCGACGCCCATAGTAAGAAGACCACCTGCTGGACAACTTGCTCAGGTACCCCAGAAACAGGGTACGGCACAGCCAGGGGTGAACGCTGCCGGTGCGAAAGAAGGTAAACCTTCTGCTGGGGGTGCTATTTCTAATCGTATCACAACTAGAGCAAATAGAAGTTCTTCCTGGGTGGGGGGATCGATTACAACTTTTGTGGAAGCAACAAAAGTTGTTCTTGAAGATCTGAGTAGCCACAATCAATTCGGGTCTGTACTTCTTGATGGAAATAGTTTCTTTGTTGAATATGTTTCTGAAACTCCGGGTGCTGCTAAAGCAATGGGGTATCGAATCCAGACACTTCTCGGAGCATCGGGTTACAAAGTTTCCCCCGAAGAAAGACACAGAACCGAAAAAAGAATTCATTACTGGGGGGTAGTCTCCGGGAAGCTTCCCATGAGAAATCTTGGTGCAGTACAAACTACAACAAAACGCTTTGCCACAGTGAACAGTTTTATTAGGGAAATAAAAGGCCGTGTGCAGCAGAATGGTTTGAAAATACTTGGGACGCAAAAGTTATCCAGGAGTTCAGTAAATGGTGTCTGGATGACGCCTGTTAGAGTAAAGATCCAGGGTAGTAAGATGCAGACTCTAACTTTTTTGGAATCTTTAAAGAGATTTCAGGGTAACTACGGGATAGCCAAGCTTCTTGTTGCTCCTTCGGATTATTCTGATTTTGGGGCTAATAATGTGAAATGTGTGTTGGATTTTTTAGTGTCAGTTGGTTGAAAATCAAAAAGTAAAAGCTAGCGAAGCTTCGTCTCAAACCGACGAGAAGTACACAAATT
>CAZPNF010000316.1:0-3287 GCA_964587715.1 uncultured bacterium
AAGGTAGATAACCACATGGAAGAATCAGATCCGACCCTGTATATCTTAACAATGACGATAAAAAACTTAATATAAAAATTGGAGAAGGAACCATACCGGTTTATCTGGAGAACAGCGGAAACATTACATTACGGAAAGAATGATTAAGCTTTTCGTTATGCCCCGCTTTTTATACTCTTCTAACTGGAGAACGAAAATCGCAATTCAGATTGTTCTCCAGTAGCTTCATTGATAACAAAAAGCTTCCCCATATCCTCACGCTGTAACTGCTCGTTGGCATTCAATAATTCAATACCATAAATCGTTCCATCCGGATCCATATCAATAGCTAATTCCTCACTGATCCGGATAGTCTCCACATCAGTATCTTTCTTATGGAAGCGAATATATGCGATATTGTAACGAGGATCATAAGAAAATTTCATTGAAAGTACCTCAAAATTATTAAAGTTTAACATGAATATTACATAAACTCAATAATCCAGATCAATAAGCTCCCAGCAAATAGTACGATACCTTCTTTCCTGGACACCTTCCAGCCTGTTCTCAGTGCTACTATGGCAAACAGAACCAATCCCAATAGCATCAAGGAAGTTCCACGCACACTTATTGAAACAGTCATTGGTCTGATCAAACCAGCCAATCCTAAGACACCCAGGAAATTATAAATACAACTGCCGACTAAATTACCAGCAGAAATCCCATGATGACCTTTGAGGCTTGCTACCAGTGAGGTTGCAAGTTCAGGGGCAGAAGTACCTGCAGCAATAACGGTTGCTCCAATAACCCATTCAGAAATACCAATAATCCTCGCAATTCCAACCGCTCCTACTCTTAAAAAATATCCACCGAGAACAACAAACCCAATACTCCCAAGAAGGATTAAACCATCAAATAATTTAGAATGAGCATACTTGACTTTAACATCCACTTCTTCTTTTTCCAGAAGAAGAAATAAATTATAAGCGACCAATCCTATAAGAAGAATCAGTCCCTCAAAACGGGTAAAGTGAACATCCCAGAGAAAAATTAAAACGAGAATAGTGGTAGCAATCAGAACCAATGCATCCCGTCGAATCAATTTGCTTGAAGATTCTATACTGTGTATGACAGCTATACCGCCCAGTATAAAACCAAGATTGAATATATTAGAACCTATAATATTTGAAACTGAAATATTTGACTGCCCTTTAATAGCAGCACCTATTGTAACAACAAATTCTGGAGCAGATGTCCCAAACGCTACTACGGTCAATCCAATTACTAATTGAGGAATACCAAGACGTTTGGCAATTCTGACTGAACTCTCAACTAACCACTCAGAACCTTTCCACAATAAAAACAGGGAAAAAATAATGTAAAGAATGTATAGTAAGATCATAAAAACTATTTCCAACTAAGTCTTAGTTTTATGGCAAGAATTTAGTAAAACTAAAGAACCAACCTCAGGGCTATCTCATCAGCCAACAGGAAACCTCTTACCGTAAGAGATAAAAACCCACCCTTGAGAACAGCCAAGCCTGCCTGAACAAGATGAGTAATTTCCTGACGTTTATTTTTTAGTGCTTCTATTGGAATTCCTTCTCGCCGCCTGAGGCCAAGGGCTATGCGCTCCAAAAATTTCTGCCGGGGATTTAACCTCTCTTCACCGTCAACGGGAAGCTCGTTATGCAAAAGAACATTTATATATTTTCTTATATCGGAGATATTCCAGAATCTCCTATCTTTTATATAAGAATGTGCAGACGGTCCCAATCCAAAATAGGGCTTTCCTGTCCAGTATCCTTCGTTATGGCGGCAGCGATGGCCGGGCAGTGCAAAGTTAGAAATTTCGTAATGCTCGTACCCAACTTCAGAAAGAACCTTACGGGTTAAAAGATACATCTCAGCAGTTGTTTCATCATCTGGACGGGGACACTTTCCTTCCTCGATTGCTCTTCCCAGAGGAGTGGCACTACTCCACGTCAGTGCATACGTAGAAATGTGAGTCGGTTTTAGAGAAAAAACCTTATCTACATTCCCCTGCCACTCTATCAAAGACTGCTCTGGAAGACTGTAAATTAGATCAATTCCTATTTCATCAAATCCTGCTCTTTGGGCTTCAAAAAAAAACTCTTCTGCCTGCTCCGCAGTATGAATTCTTCCCAAAAATTTCAGTTCTCCATTATTGAAAGACTGAACTCCAATACTCAATCTGTTAATTCCAATTTCTCTGTAACCGCGGAGTAAATCAAAAGAAAGAGTACCAGGATTAGCTTCCACGGTTATCTCCGCATTATTGATGACAGGAAAAACTGATAAAAGAGAATTGAGAACATCCTCAATCTGCTCTGGTTTAAGTAGCGAAGGAGTACCTCCTCCAAAATAGATAGTATCTACAGTTTCATCTATGGGAGAAAATATATCTGCGCGAAGGCTAATTTCTCTTGTAAGGGCTTCCAGAAAATCAGGAATAAGAAAATCTTGATTTGCCTTAGAAAAGAAATCGCAGTATAAGCATTTCTTCTTACAAAACGGAAAATGTATATACACTCCGGCCATGGATCAATGGACCAATTCAAATACTCTCTTCCACCGAATTTTATGGAAGATCCTGTAAAGAGGCACATCACTGTCCCAGGAAAGGTAAATTATCAATGCCTCTCCCACAACGTCATGTTCAGGAAGAAATCCCCAGTAACGACTGTCAAGACTGTTATCGCGATTGTCACCCATCATGAAGTAGTGGCGATACTTCACAGTATAGATAGTTTTATTCAGCGGGTGTCCATCAACGGCAAAATCTTCTATCGGATACATCCTTACAGCAGTAGGCCAACGATTCTGGTTTTTTACTGTAAGACGCACTTTTTCTCCACGGTAAGAAATCGTTATTTTGTGCCCTTCGTAAACAACAATCTGGAAACGTTCAAACCAGCGACTTCTATTGGAATTGGTAAAATGAAAAGTATCTCCAGGAGCAGGGACACGAACCGGTCCGTAATTATCACGATTACCAGCTCCTGGCGGATAGATGTTATACTCCTGATACCCTCTGGGATAAATACGATAGTCAATGAATTTGGAATGGGGAGGATTCGGAAATATCTTACCATTTACAAAAGTAACTTTGTTGCGGATATCAACTGTATCCCCACTAACAGCAATACACCGTTTAATGTAGTTGAGAGACAAATCTCTTGGATATTTAAAAATAACCACATCCCCCTGCCTGGGTCTTCTGAAACCAGGAGTCCGGATAAAAGGTATACTAAATCCGAGCTTTGTATAGGGGATACCTATCCAAT
>CAZPNF010000317.1:0-3265 GCA_964587715.1 uncultured bacterium
TGTGCGACTGGCTCTACAATGACTGCAAAGCAGCCCGAGCACATGGGAAAGGCTCTGGTCCTGGGAGTATTTGTAGAGTTCTATGCTATTTTGGGACTTCTAACTTCTATTCTTTTGATCAACAGCATTCAAATTTAGGATTGCTTTATGCCGGCAAGCGCTATTATTGAAAAGATTCTTTCTGATGCCAAAAAAGAAGCAGATAATATTCGCGCTTCATTCTACAAAGAAGGTGAAGCATTAGAAAAGAAAAAGGATCAAGAGATCGAAAAGATAAAAACAGCGGCAGAGAAGGAAGCAAAACTCCGGGCAGAAGAGGCTGTCAAACGAGAACTCTCGAGTAAACAAATGGAAGTAAGAAAGTCCTTGCTCGAGTTCAAGCAAGGACTTATCGATCAGATATTTGACTTAGCATACAAGAGAGTTGGCAGCTTAAAAAATGAAGAGTACAGGGATTTTATAAAGACTCTTTTTTTTAAAGCGGTGGAGAAAGGAGATGAAGAAGTGATTGTGGGGAAAAAGGATGTCAAACAGATCACTCCTTCTTTTATCCAGGCTGTTAATAGAGAGCTGAAAAAAACAGGTAAGAAAGGCAAACTTCACTTAGGTTCACCCTCTTCCGACATAGATGGAGGTTTCATCCTCCGTAGAGGTCGCAAGGAAGTGAATGTAACACTCTCAGCCCTTTTTACTTCTGCTCGTGAGGAGTTAGAATCTGAAGCTGCTGATATTCTTTTCGGAGAAGAGGAATGAGGACTCGTTTTGACAGCCGCTATGGATTTGCTGTGGGACTTATTCGGGTTCTGGAGAAGCGTTTCTTCTCAAAAGCATTGTTGGACAGACTGTTGTTTTCAACCTCTCTGGTGGAGGCAGGTCGCATTCTTTCCGAAACAGGCTACGGAAGTGAATTTGCAAATTTGAAGGATGTCAAACAAGCTGAGAAGCTTCTTGAACAGAAATGGGATGAAACACTTAATCTTATTTCTCAATTAACCTGGGAATCTTACTGGATTGATCTTTTCCGAAAGCGAATAGATTATCACAATCTAAAAGTCCTTTCCAAAGGTAAATTAACAGAAAAGATGAATCCGGGCTTTCTTCGTGAAGGTGGTTTTATCCCGATAGATATTCTTGAAAAAGAAATTCAGTCCGAAAAAAAAGAAAGTTCCTCACCTTTTCTTGATAGGGCAATTAAAAAAGTGAGTGAGGTTCTTTCGGATTCCGCGGCTCCATATCGTGTAGACCTTGTCCTTGAAAAGTTGGAACAAGAAGAATGGGAATCCGTGCTTAAGGAACATCCAAATTCTTTTCTCCAGGAGTGGCGCTTGCTCGAAGTAGATCTTTCTAACTTAGATGCTTTTTTGCGGGTAAAGTATCTCAATCAAGGCGGCGATACCCTGCAGGATGTTCTCATTCGCGGGGGGACATTTGAGCATCTTTTTTTACTTCGTTTGTTGGAAGAGCCGTGGGAAACTGTTTATAAAGAACTCAGAAAAACAGGGTACAGTGAAATAATATCAAATAGTGTTCGTGATTTAGAAGAGGGCTGGGGGTTTGTTAGGTGGGAGCGTACCTGTCAGGAGATGAAATGGCGTATGCTTCAGCCCGTTAGACTGCAAGCTTTTGGAGTGGAAGTTCTTTTTACTTATTTATTTCTTAAAGAGATGGAGTTTTCTGTTGTCCGCAAAATTCTGGTGGGAAGAGCAAATGGATTGAAGGGGGAAATGATAAAGAAGGGGGTGCCGGATGTTTTCCTCTAAGATTGCGGTTGTAGGTGATTTCGATACTGTTTCGATCTTCAGATCTGTGGGAGTTATGGTATATCCTGTCGATGAGGGAGAGGGTGAGCATGAAGTTATAGAGCAAGTTTTTGAGGAAGATTATAAGATAATTTTTCTGACGGAGAGACTTGCCGAGAAATATTCTTCACTGCTGGATAAAATCGACTCGGAAACGTTTCCTATGGTTGTACTGATTCCTGATCAGAGAGGAAGCACAGGTTTGGCCTTTAGAAGAATTAGGGAAACAGTAAAGAAAGCTATTGGTGCAGATATATTGAAGGAAACATAAACAGGATGGGTTTAATGAAGAAAAACGGAAAAATTGTAAAGGTTTCGGGCCCGCTGGTTGTAGCAGAAGGAATAGAAGATGCCCGTATGTACGACGTTGTACGGGTGAGCAAAAAAGAACTTATCGGTGAGATTATCGAGCTCCGGGGCGATAGAGCATGGATTCAGGTTTACGAAGAAACAGGAGGATTAGGTCCTGGTGAGCCTGTAGTTACAACAGGCCAGCCCCTTAGCGTGGAATTGGGGCCAGGACTTCTCGAATCCATATACGATGGTGTTCAAAGGCCCCTGGATGTTATCCGAGAACGTGTGGGTGATTTTATCTCTCGCGGTGTCAACATCCATGGTCTTGATAAGAAGAAAAAATGGCCTTTTGTACCAAAAGTTCATAAAGGAGATAAGGTAGTTTCCGGTGATATTCTGGGAACGGTTCAGGAAACTCCTGTAGTAGAACATAGGATTTTAGTTCCTCATGGTATTGAAGGAACAGTAGAGGATATTAAGAAAGGGAACTTTTCTATTGAAGGTGTTGTGGCGGTGATTAAAAGCGGGAAAAACCTTTATAAAGTTACTATGCTTCAGCGATGGCCGGTAAGAAAACCCAGACCTTACAAGAAAAAAATGGTTCCTGTGGTTCCCTTAGTTACAGGGCAGAGGGTGCTGGATACTTTTTTCCCTGTTGGTAAAGGTGGAACTGCATGTGTACCAGGCCCCTTTGGATCGGGGAAAACAGTTATTCAACACCAGCTTGCCAAATGGGCTGATGCAGATATTATCGTATATGTTGGTTGTGGTGAACGTGGGAATGAAATGGCAGATGTGCTTTTAGAATTCCCAGAAATTCTTGACCCCCGTTCGGGCGAACCTTTGATGAAAAGAACCGTTCTTATTGCGAATACATCGAATATGCCTGTGGCGGCCAGGGAAGCTTCGGTTTACACAGGAATTACCATTGCTGAATACTTCAGAGATATGGGATATTCAGTAGCACTGATGGCAGATTCCACTTCCAGATGGGCTGAAGCTATGAGGGAGATGTCAGGACGTCTGGAAGAAATGCCCGGCGAAGAAGGATATCCTGCTTATCTGGGTACCAGAATTGCTGAGTTTTATGAAAGAGCTGGCAGAGTTATATGCAGCGGTTCTGATGATCGGGAAGGATCCCTGACAGTTGTTGGTGCTGTATCTCCTCCCGG
>CAZPNF010000318.1:0-3250 GCA_964587715.1 uncultured bacterium
TTTTGCCTGCCTTTTACGTTTTTTATTTTCTGAAGAGCGACCTTCGGAAACACGAGGAGCATGAGCATGATTTTCTGGCTGAAGTAATCGGGTTGGCGAAAGACTCGGGTGTGCCTCTGGACATTCACGGTTTTGCTGCTACCCCAAGTTTCCCATTGGAGAAGTATCTTGCTCTCAGTGTGGTAACGTTTGGGTTGGCAGCCGCATACTGGCTGTACCGAATCTTTAATGACTACAACAGTCACTTCAAGAGGCAGTGGAAAATTGAGGATGAACTGCTCAGTTTCCTCAAGGCAATCGACAAAAAAGCCAGTTAACAGCTTCTGTTTTGGCTGTTAATTTTTATATCTGACTGGACATTACGAAGGTTTGAAGGCCCCTGAAAGGAAGTCGTCACATGGTAGACGTTTCTAAGCTCGTTAAGGAATCCCTGAGAAATTTGAGTCCCTACTTTCACGGCGGAAACGTTTGGAAAGTTTCAAAAAAACACAAAATTCCTGTGGATCAGATTATCGACTTCAGCATCTCCACCAATCCTCTGGGTGTACCCGAAAAGGCTGTGGAAAGCATTCGTCAGCACCTCAACCTGATACATCATTACCCTGACCCTAATCACAAGTGGCTTCTTGATGCTCTGGCAGAATCCGTTGGTGTTGCGCCGAACAATGTGGTGGTGGGCAACGGCTCCACCGAGTTAATCTATCTGTTCAATGAGGTTTTCCTTGAGGACGGATACGAGGCTGTTATCCCAGTTCCCACCTTCAACGAATACAAGGCAGCCATAGAAAGAATCGGCGGCAACATAGTATTCATAAAATGTGATTCCGCAAACAATTTCAAGCTGAACCTTAAAGCACTGGAAAACGCCATCACAAAGAAAACCAGAATCGTTTTCCTCTGCAACCCGAACAGTCCAACCGGATGGCTTTACGAAAAAGCCGAGTTGCTGAGAATCATTAAATTCGCCGCAGAAAAGAATGTGCTTGTGTTCGTTGATGAAGATTACACCGACTTCGTAGACGACGACAAGCGGTATACAATGGCTAAGTATGTTAACGAGTATAATAACCTGTTTGTTCTCAGGTCATTAACTAAATTCTTTGGTTTGGCGGGTGTCAGAATCGGTTTCGGCATAGGCTCCCCTGAACTTGTGGATGTTCTGAAGAGGGTTATTATGCCGTGGAGCGTAAACAGTTTAGCCATGTTTGCTGCGGTGGAGGCAGTTAAAGACACAGAGTTCATCAAAAAAAGTCGGCTTCTTATTTCAGACAGCAAGAAGCAGATGCTAGAGATGTTAGAGACTGTCCCATGGTTGAAGGTGTATCCGTCTGAAACCAACTTTCTGCTGATCGAAATCATCCGAGAAGACTTAACCTCAACTCAGCTTGCGGAGGGGCTAGCCAAAAAGGGGTTGCTCATCAGAGACTGCAAAGACTTCGATGGGCTAAACAACAAGTTCTTCAGAGTGGCAGTTAGAAAACCCGAAGAAAACAGGAAACTGGTGGAGCAAATACAATCCTTCGGCAACCCAAAATAGCAGTCACTTGTTTCGTTTCGAATCTCGTTTGGTGCGCAGCAGATAATTTTTTGCCGCCTCCAAATCTTCAAGCGAATTCACGGTGAAAACCGCTTCAGGTCTACTGCTGACAATGACTTCTTGTTCCTGTTCCTCCATGATTCGTCGTCCATCAATTATGTTTATTCCCGAAACCGCATACATCTTTCCTTCATGCTCGTAAGGTGAGGCAGCTGACACGCCATACTTGCGGAAAGCCTCTTCGGGAATCAGCACCGTCAAAGCAGGCTTGCCTGACTCTTCGTATCGGCTGATTATTTGGTCCAGAAACTCTCCATTCAGTAGAGGAAGATCGGCTGAAACAATCAAAACAGGGCATTTCAGGTTTGCGTCCTGAATCGCCTGCTGCAAGTCAGCGTGGTATCCTCTTCCATCGGTTTCCACAACCTTCACGGATGCTTCTGCTGCTTCTTGTGCTGTTTTTGGGCTGTAGCCTGTTACTGCCACGTATGTTTCTGCGATTCTTTTGGATTGCTTGGTTGCTTCGATGACTCTTCGTATAAGAGGCTTGCCCATGAACTGCGCCATAGGCTTTTCCGTTTCTCCGCCGAAACGTGTTCCTTTTCCGCCCGCCATTATCAACGCTACGACGTGCACTTTCAAATCACCAGCACAAGCAACGCAAACATTCTAGCTATCTCGTTGGTGGCGCCGAATATGTCCCCGTTTACGCCTCCAAAAAGTTGTTTGCCCACGATTATCATGAAGCCGCCCGACAGTATTCCAGCTGCTACAGCCAACGCTCCGCCGAGACCAAGCAAGGCAATGCCGACGGCAAGGGAGATGATTAACGAAATTGCGTATAAGCCATGTTTTTTCCTCATAAAATCAATGAAGCTTCTGCCTTTTCCCCTCTTCTCTTCAAGACGTTGCGGCGGGGATGTGCCCTGCCATGCGGTTGTAACCATAGCCAGCTTCGCTGAAGCCTCCGCCACTATGAGGGCTTGGATGACGATGTCTGTTTTTGTCAGGAAGATGAGCACGAGCGTGAAGAAGGAAACGAGGAGCGCAAGAAAGGCTCCTGCTCGGGTAACAGTCCACACGTGAGCAATCTCCATCTTCTCCTTAAGAGACGCTTTTCCTATGCCCAAAGCATTGCCAACATCAACTAACCCGTCGGTGTGCTGAAGACCTATTACCGCAAGCAGAAAGGCGAGGGTCATAACGCTTGCAAGCCCCTTAGCTGCAAACTCGAAAAACAGTTGGTGACCGCTTGAGAATAAAACCGTGTTTATGGAGCTGAAGAGAAAAAACAAAACGTTGCTTGCAAAGAAGCAGTAGATGCCCGCAAGAAATCCTATGATGGCTCCTATCGCCGGAAACAGGAACATGAATCTTGCGGAGACATCCAAAAAGCTCTCATCCATCCGGAATGGGATGGCTGTGAGAAAAGCCATCAACCCCCTGAAGACTCTTACAGCTTTCACTGTCAATCCCACTGGTAGCTTCATGTGTTGTCTGCTTGTGGGCGCGTGAACTCCCAGCAGACGTTATATCTCCATACGTCACCTAACTTGGTTAACCTTATCTCCTGTTCGTCAACTTCAATTAAACCCTTTTTCTCCAGCTTGTTGATGGTGGCTTCAAAGGCTTCTTCCGGCAATTTTCCGAAGCGCCTTTTGAACTCCCTTTTGTTGACGGGCAGGCGGATATACAGTCGCATCATCATCTTTC
>CAZPNF010000319.1:0-3243 GCA_964587715.1 uncultured bacterium
TTTTTTTTATATTATTTTAAATCCATTCATTATTTTTCTTTTTCAATAAACAACAACAAAGCGCCCTTTAATAAATTGTGATGATTTTTCCTTGCGTACCCCCCCCTCCAATACAAGTACCAGTTTTTAATGAAGTTATGCTTAGTTGGCCAACAGATACCAAACCACTCTTTTTTAAATCCCTCCCTGATAAATTGGAATTAACAAATTCTACATTTCTTAAACAAACAAATTTTGGAACACTCATCTTTAACTTTACTCTTAAAGCATTAGCTAAAGCGTTTATGTAAGTTAAAACAAGGATATTGACTCCCTCTTTGAAAGCTGAAAGTTTTAGTTTGTCATTCTCTGTTTCTTCATGGTATTTTTTCAACAGCAATTCAGTCAAACTTTTCGCACTTGATACAGGGAAAACGGCCATGACGATACCCCGAATAGGTCCCCCCGGATTCATGAATTTCACGTAAGAACCAAAACATTTTTCTTCGATATCAATCCCGACATGTCGGGACTCAAAAGTCTGAATACTACTGAATTCAACTTGGATTTTTTCATTTGTAAGTTTCTGCAAAGCTTCAGACATTTGTTTTGCAATATCAGGGCCGATTTTTTTGAAAAAGTCTGTTCTGTCTTTGAGGTTTGGACTTGAATCTTTCATAGGTCACAATCCGTTTTTAGTCGAGAAGCAATAATAATTTGTGTTGTAAGCTCAGCACAACTTCCAAGAGAAGTATAGAGAAATTGTCTGTACTCCTTTTTATGATACTTCTTTTCCATATTTCTAAATCCTTAAAACTCCTTATCTTCATAATTCTCCTTACTATCAACTAACGACTGTTCACTAACGACTATCAAAACTTAACCTTCACAGTCACAACCCCGGAAGCTACAGAAAATTCTACTGACCGTCCTTGTGATCCGCCTACAGTTTCACCCACCAGTTTTATGCCTTCTTTTTTAAGTTTCTCCTTTGCACAACGTACATTCTCTTTACCGATATCCGACTGAAAAGCGGAAAACATATTCGCTCCCCCAATAAGTTTTGCCTCTATGTCTTCCTTCTTTGTGCCCTGGGCCTCCGTTTTTTTTAGCATTTCATCAATTGCATTATCTACGTATCTCGTATCTCGTTGTTCGGGGTTCGAGGTTTGTGATTCTGTTGACGATTCACGAGTAACGATCGACGAGCGACGAGAGGGAAGCATGGCATGAGCCAGTGCACCAATCTTACGTTTTGGGTCATAGAGTGTAATAACCAAACAGGAACCGATTCCTGAAGCTGTTAGGTTCTCATTACCTTTAGCAACTGATATTTTTCCGATGTGTACTTCAATCATAAACATCCCTAAAATCTACTTACCTTAAAATTACTTTAAGTTCTTCCAATCTAAACAAAAGAAGAAAATATCCTTTTAGTGTAATAGGCTTGAAAATAAATTCTATCTCTACAATGAGAGTTTCTTCTGTCTCTTGAGCAAATTTTGTGATGATCTGGGTGATGATGGCACCGAACATATCGAAACTAAAACTCGGTATATGCTCGATGAGCTTAACACCCAGAGTGTTTGAGAGTACAGTAAAATAGTTACCGGATATAATATTTCCTACCTCTTTGAGAGCTGATTTATCGAGTTGGGTCAATTTTCGTGTGGTTCCTGGTTTTCTTCTGACCAATAAATCGCACAAAGTAAAAGCGGTTTCTTTGGGAAATATCAGTAGTGCGGCCCCTTTCACATCGCCTGTTATAGGCAGGTAGATGCCGGCAACGATTTCTTCTTTTCCTATAATTGGACTAAGCTGGTCTACATTTTTTATTTCTGCTCGAGCAACCTCTACGGTAACGGGGCTATCAATGAGATTTGATAGAGCACGAGAAGCATTGACGGCAGCCAGTTTGTTTATTTCTTGTAGTTCTTTTTTCATGATAAAATCTCCTCATCTTGTATCCAATTTATTCGACAATGTCAAGTTTGCCACATCCAAGATCAATACGACTTCACCAGAACCTACGATGGTACAGCCGGAGCAATATTTATTCTTCATTAATGGATCTAAAGGTTTAATGACAATTTCTTGTGTCGCTAAAAAACCATCGACAGATAGGCCCAGCTTTTTATGGCCTTTTTGAACAATTACTATTGGCCGATTCTCGAGAGCCAAATAGGGTGCTCCAAACAGCACATCTAATCTGGTTATGGGAATGTTTTCTTCATCTAATACAACGGCCTCATTGCCCATCATTCCCTTTATATCTTCTTTCCTGACTTTAATCAATCTCTCTACACTTGCTAAAGGAACGGCATACGTCTTGCCTCCCACATCAAAAAACAATGCTTTGATGATGGCCAATGTGAGAGGAATTTCTATTGTAAATGTGGTTCCCTTTTTAAGTACTGATTCCACTTTAATAGAACCTCCAAGAGATTCGATTTTATTTTTGACTATGTTTAAACCGAAACCTCTCCCAGAGGTAGCCGTAACTTGTTTGGTAGTACTCACACCGGAAAAGATCGTGTTTGTGATTTCTTCTTTTGAAGCCTGTGGAGATAAAATTCCTCGTTTGATAGCTATGTTTTTAATCTCTCCGATGTCGAGGCCAGCTCCGTCATCTGTAATCTCAATGACGACAAAATTTCTGATTCTTTGAGCAATCAATCTTATAGTTCCTTGAGAGGGCTTGCCTAATCTTCTTCGCTCTTGAGGTGTCTCAATACCATGATCAACACTATTTCTTAAAAGGTGAACCAGAGATTCGCCGATTTCGTCTATCACGGTTCTGTCCAATTCTATATCGCTTCCTTCTGTTTCTAAATTGATTTCTTTTTTTTGCTTTTTAGATAGGTCTCTTACCATTCTGTAGAATCGATTAAACACAAAACCTATAGATACCATCCGTGATTGCATCACATTGTACTGAAGATCGGTTATGATTCTTCCCAGTGCGTCTACTGCTGCATTCAGTTCAGGATTCTGAAGCGTTTCTTTTATTTTGTTCAGTTTCATTTTGTGGATCAATAACTCTTCTGTCAGATTCATCAGCAAATCAAGTTTATCGACCTTTACCTCGATACTCTGGATTTTTTCTATTTGTGTATCTCGTGGCGCGTGACTTGCGATTTGTGGCTCGTTGTTTGTATCTCGTTTCGATAAAAGGTACTGCAGTTTCTGTATTAAGGCATCCGTGTCCAGTTCTTCTTCACCTTTTGCAATCATTTTTAGACTTAGTTCTAGAGTATCAAAGCA
>CAZPNF010000320.1:0-3240 GCA_964587715.1 uncultured bacterium
CTTAGATTATCTGGAAGCCGGAATAGACCAATTGTTAAATCCTTCCAGATATAAAAAACAGTGGGACAAGATTTACGCACGGCGGAACCAGACTCTTCTCATAAAAACAGGAGACTATCCTCATGAAAAGGAGAAAGTGGGGCCTGGTACCCAATTGATCAAAACAGATAAAGGGTGGCTGCTCATCTATCATGCCGTTGGTGAAATAGATGAAAAAATTTGTAGAGTCTATGGGTTACCAAATAAAATTGAAAGAGGATACTCCATCTCTGCGGCTCTTCTCGATCCTGACGATCCATCTAAGATACTTGCCAGAACCAGGCATCCGCTTTACATTCCTTCTCTACCTTGCGAACTTTATGGAAATGATCAATATCCAGTCGACGTGCCGGCAGTTGTTTTTCCTGTTGGTGCTTTCGTTCTGAATAACAAGCTCGTTATCTATGCCGGGGCCGGTGATAAGTACATAATTGGTCTGAGCTGCAGCCTCGATAGAATAGTTGATTATCTGTGGAAGTATAATAGATGCGTTGAAGTTTAGAGAAAATTGACTTGCGATTAAGGCTAAAAATCATTAAGTTTTTTTTGAACAGTGGGTTGAAGCAAAAGCTCTTTTGGTTTTTTCTGAAACATGGAGTTGTAAGATTATGGCAACAATAAAAATCTTCGTAACAGGAGGAACTTTTGATAAAGAATATGATGAACTAAGGGGACAACTTTTTTTCCGAGAAACTCACCTGCCTGAAATGTTGAAGCTGGGGCGCTGCAGACTGAAAGTCGATATCGAAACTTTAATCATGGTTGATAGTTTGTACATGACCAATGCTGAGAGGAAAATTATACTTGAAAGCTGTAAGAAGGCAAAGGAGGATAAGATACTGATCATTCATGGAACTGATACAATGGTAGAAACTGCCAAGATCCTTGGAAATTCTATAAAAGACAAAACCGTTGTTTTAACCGGAGCAGTGGTGCCCTATAAATTTGGGAGTTCTGAT
The DNA here is from genome assembly GCA_964587715.1 of uncultured bacterium. Classification (GTDB taxonomy): domain Bacteria; phylum Zhuqueibacterota; class QNDG01; order QNDG01; family DSAB01; genus CAYYPT01. The sequence continues at coordinate 999 of CAZPNF010000320.1, forward strand.
GGGTTGTTTAATCTTGGAAGTTCTTTAGCACTTGTCCAGACATTGCCACAAGGAGTTTATGTTTCTATGAACGGGAAATATTTTTACTGGAATAATGTTATAAAGGACAAACAAAAGGGTGAATTCAGGGAAATAAAATGAAAAGAGAGATTGAAAGGCACTATGAACAGCTATCCATTTGCAGAAATTGAGAATAGGTGGCAGAAGTTCTGGGAGAAACATAAGCTCTATGAAACAGATATGGCCGACGTGGAGAAAAAACTCTACTGTTTGGTCATGTTTATTTATCCTTCCGGGGATCGCCTCCATATCGGTCACTGGTACAATTATGGCCCAACAGATACGTGGGCGCGTTTTAAGAGAATGGAGGGGTACAACGTCTTTGAACCTATGGGCTACGATGCATTCGGACTTCCTGCAGAAAATTATGCTATTAAAAAGGGAATCCATCCAGCGATTTCCACCGTTGACAACACAGAAGCCATTCGTAAGCAGCTTAAAGCCATAGGTGCTATGTACGATTGGTCAAAAGAGATCAACACAAGTGCTCCAGAATATTATAAATGGACACAGTGGTTTTTTCTCCTCCTCTACAAAAACGGTCTTGCCTGCAAGAAAAAAGCTCCTGTAAACTGGTGTCCGTCATGCAAGACAGTTCTTGCTAATGAACAGGTAGTGGAGGGTCGATGTGAACGATGTGGTTCTGAAGTTACGCGAAAAGATCTTGAACAGTGGTTCTTTAAAATAACAGCCTATGCAGATAAACTCTTAGAAGGCTTGAATCGAATCGACTGGCCTGAGAAAACAGTGACAATGCAGCGAAACTGGATCGGCAGGAGTGAAGGGGCATGGATAAAATTTCCTATTCCAGATCATAAAGAAACTATTGAAGTTTTTACGACGCGTCCTGATACTCTCTGGGGTGTTACATACATGGTGCTTGCACCAGAACATCTTCTGGTTGAGGTTCTTACCACTCCTTCTCAGAAGGAAAGTGTGCGGAGATATGTAGAAGAAGCTCGGAAAGAAACGGATATTTTCCGTACTTCAACTGAGAAAGAAAAGACAGGTGTTTTCACGGGAAGTTATTGTATAACTCCTGTGAACGGAAAAAAAATTCCGATCTGGATTGCCGATTATGTTCTTCTCACCTACGGTACTGGAGCAGTTATGGCAGTGCCAGCTCACGATGAACGGGATTTTGAATTTGCCGAGAAATTTAATCTCCCCATTCGAGAGGTAATTAGTCCCGATGGAGAAGAGCATGAGATGTTAAATGCGGCTTATACGCAGCCCGGTATTATGATAAAATCAGGGCCGTTTACTGGAGAAAGGTCAGATTCAGGTATTAATAAAGTTATTAAATATCTGGAAGAAAAAGGTTGGGGAGGCAAACGGATAAACTATAAGTTGAGAGACTGGTTAATATCCAGGCAGAGATACTGGGGAGCTCCTATTCCAATGGTTAACTGTGAACAATGCGGTTTAGTGCCTGTGCCAGAGGATCAACTTCCTGTGTTACTTCCGGAAGAAGTGAAATTTACAGGTACAGGTGAATCTCCCCTCCTAACCAATCCAGAATGGGTCAATACTACGTGCCCAAAGTGTGGAGGTAAAGCCAGAAGAGAAGTTGATACAATGGATACTTTTGTCTGCTCTTCGTGGTATTTCTTGCGTTTCCCCAATCCCCACATTGATACAGCTCCTTTTGATTCAGAAATCGTTAAAAAGTGGCTTCCCGTAGATCAGTACGTTGGTGGTGCTGAGCATGCAGTGATGCACCTGCTCTATGCCCGCTTTTTTACAAAAGTTTTGTATGATCTTGGCCTCATTGATTTTGACGAGCCGTTTACCAGACTTGTTCATCAGGGTGTGATTACCAATATGGGTGCCAAGATGTCTAAATCCAGGGGGAATGTAATCAATCCTGACAGATATCTTGAAAAATACGGCTCAGACGTTTTCCGAATGTACATGATGTTTATGGGATCTTACTCCGAGGGGGGAGATTGGTCTGACGAAGGCATCCATGGGATAAATCGTTTTATCAACAGGGTATGGCGTTTGATAGAAACGATTCAGGAAAATCCTCCAACAGGAGGAGAGAAAGTACGGGCTGCTCAGCTGGATAGAGCACGGCACTACGCTGTCAAAATGGTTACTCTGGATCTTAATCGTTTTCACTTCAACACCTCTATTAGCCGAATTATGGAACTTGTCAATGCGATCTACCTGTATATTC
>CAZPNF010000321.1:0-3239 GCA_964587715.1 uncultured bacterium
TTAATCATAACTACTGAAATTTGTGTACTTCTCGTCGGTTTGAGGCGAAGCTTCGATAGTAATATTAAAATCACAATGTACGACGGCTAGAATAATAACGACTATGCTTTTACGATTTTCTCACGGTTGTTTTTTACGTGTTTAGTCGCGTTTCGTGTGTCAATGACCAGATTTGCGTGGGTTACAATCATTTCGTAATCGTAAGAGCTATGATCCGTTGAGATGAGTACTGCGTCATACTTTTTTAAATTCTCTGCTGTGATTTCTACACTCTTCATATCGTACTTATATTTGCGAACCTTTGGCATTACTGGAATGTAGGGATCGTTGTAATCAACACGTGCTCCGTTCTCCTCCAGGATTTCAATAAGCTTCAAAGTTGGGCTTTCTCTTACATCATCTACATCTTTTTTGTAGGCTGCGCCCAGGATTAGTATGTGAGCATCCTTAAGGCTCTGTGCTCTTTCATTCAGAGCTTCCGAGACCTTTTGTACAACCCAGTACGGCATAGATGTATTGATTTCACCTGCTAACTCGATAAACCTTGTGGGCATATCGTACTCGCGAGCTTTCCAGGTTAAATAAAAAGGATCAATGGGAATGCAGTGACCGCCCAACCCTGGCCCAGGATAAAAAGGCATAAAGCCGAAAGGTTTTGTAGAAGCTGCTTCAATTACTTCCCACACATCAATGCCCATACGGCTGAGGATCATTTTCATCTCGTTTACCAGAGCAATGTTCACGCTGCGGAAGATATTTTCTAAGAGTTTGGTGGCCTCAGCAGCCTGACTCGAAGATACAGGTACAGTTTTGACAATCACGGAATCGTAGAGAGCGATTGCACATTCCCTGCTCGCAGGATCGTTTGCACCGACTACTTTGGGAATAGTTTTTGTCGAATATTTCGGATTTTTGGGGTCTTCCCGCTCTGGCGAGAATGCTACATAAAAATCGTCAGGACACTTCAGTCCGGATTTCTCCAGAATTGGTTTCATTATTTCCTCTGTTGTTCCCGGCCATGTAGAGCTTTCCAGTACGACGAGTTGGCCTTTCCTGAGGTGTTTTGAAATGGTTTCGGATGTATTTATTATAAAGCTGAGATCTGGCTGCTGGTGTTTGTCAAGTGGGGTGGGTACCGCAACAACAATGCAGTCAACTTCGGTTAAGCGAGAGAAATCTGTTGTGGCATCGAATTTCCCAGTGTCTACAATGTTTGCGATTCTTGTCTGGGAGATGTGTTTGATATAGGTTTTCTTTGCATTGAGCAGGGAGACCTTTCGGTCGTCTATGTCGAACCCCATGCAGTCGAATCCTGCCTCAACGAATTCGATGAGAAGCGGGAGGCCGACGTAGCCAAGCCCCACTACACTAACCCTTGCCTTCTTGCTTTGAATTTTTTGTTTGAGTTCCATAGAATATTTCCTTAAGTTTAGTCCGCAAATAAAAAACCGAATCTAAGAGTCTACCCACTCAAGGAGGAGCAACGCACTCTTAAAAATTCGGTATAGCAAAAGAAGTCCGTTAAGCACCTGATGGATAGACTGTTTTCTATAATAATACTTGTTTATAAACTTCCATCAAAACTTTAACGAACTTCGATAAGCACACTCCTTTTTACTTCTTGAAAATTTATCAAATAATTCTCCCAATGTCAATAATTAATTCAGGTTATAATGTTTCTTGTAATACTCAAGATACTCCCCGCTTTTTAGCTTCTCCCACCACTGTCTGTTATCGCGATACCAACGGACTGTTTCTTCCATTGCATTCTCAAATGGATGGCGCGGCTTCCACCCCAGTTTATGAATTTTATCTGTGTCTAAAGCATACCTTCTGTCGTGTCCTTTACGATCCTCTACAAACTTAATTAAGCTCTTAGGTTTGTTCAGCTCTTTTAGGATGAATTCTGTGATTTCAAGATTGTTCTTTTCGTTTCCGCCGCCGATATTATACACCTCACCCCCTTTGCCACGTTCCATAACCAATTCGATTGCCTCGCAGTTATCAATCACATACAACCAGTCCCGAATGTTTTTACCGTCTCCATAAATGGGAAGCTCTTTATCCTCCAGTGCATTTGTTACAAAGAGCGAGATTAATTTTTCAGGGTACTGGTAAGGTCCGAAGTTGTTAGAGCTTCTTGGGATAACAACCGGCAGTTTGTAAGTGACATAGTAGGAATAGGCCAGCCTGTCGCCGCCTGCCTTTGAAGCAGAATAAGGGCTGGAAGGCATCAGTGGGTCGGTTTCTTTAAAAAAGCCCTTTTCCGTACTGCCGTAAACTTCATCGGTACTGATCTGCACAAATCTCTCTACGCCGTGCTTCCGCGCTGCTTCTAAGAGAACAAAAACTCCGAACACGTCTGTTTTGATAAAATCATCTGGTTTGCCAATGGAGCGATCTACATGGCTTTCTGCTGCAAAGTTTACCACCACATCCACGCCTTTCATCAACTTATCCACAATTTCTCTGTCACAGATATCTCCCCGGACAAAAGAATACCTGTGGTCTGTTTCAATGTCTTGTAAGTTTTCGAGATTGCCAGCATAGGTTAATTTGTCCAGATTTATGATTTCTACATCGTCGTGTTTGTTCAGCATATAGCGGATAAAGTTGCTTCCAATAAATCCTGCTCCACCTGTTACTAATATTTTTCTCATGGAATTTTTCCCAAGTTAAATATTTTCCACAATACTACACAGAAGGCTCAAAATGACCCACAATCGCCACGCCCCTCGGTTAACTTAATGCAATGGTTATACAGCATTACTCAAATTTTGTTTCCATACAACCATAAACCAGTCAGCAGTAAACTCGTCATTACCTTTTAATAAGTCAGACACTATCAAAAATATCGTTCTGATTGAATTTTACTTTGTCTTTTATTATTTCTAAAAATTCAGGATTTAATTCTATTCCAACACAATTTCTATTAAGTTCATTTGCCGCTCTCATTGTTGACCCACTTCCTAAAAAGGGGTCGAGAATCCAATCACCCCAATAAGAATACATTTTTATGAGTCGCAATGGTAAAGCAATTGGATAAGCAGCACAATGTCTATCTTCAGTTCCGTTTATGTCATTTCAAATTGCATCTCTAAATTGCCTAAATTCTTCTAATGTGACTTTAGATTTTTCCTTTATTTCCCTGGAAACCTTTCTAGTGCCTTTTTTTCTAAAGATGTGTATTGGTTCAACAGCATTAGAAATCATAAAATTTGTTGGATAAGGATAACTGC
>CAZPNF010000322.1:0-3219 GCA_964587715.1 uncultured bacterium
CAAAAAAACAATGACTTAGCCCTACTAATGGTATAGTAACTGTTAAAGAAAAGTTTGAAGAATTATTTTTTGCTTTTGAAAGGAGTATGCTATGAAACGTGAAGTTGTAAAACAGATTCTTTTCCTTGTCTTTTTTGCACTGATGCTTGTTCTGGTTATGGGGATAATTATTTATACCAATGTCAGGGCACAGGGTTGGGGGTGGGAAGAGGATTTTGGTAGGGGGAAACGCAGCTCTTTTGATGTCCGTTACAACAGAGTAGAAGGACTGTACACAGGCGTTAGAATAGGAAAAGAATACTGGCGCCAGCGCCATCCTTCAAGACCTTTCCTCTATGGCTTCAGCGGATATAGTTTTTCGGCAAAAGAGTTTCAGTACCAGGCTGGTATTGAAAAGGGATTTTTGTTCGGTGAATACCGTCTTGCTTTTGGAGGAGAAAGCCACAGAATGGTTGATACTCCTGATCGATGGATTATCCCCGATGGCGAAAATTCTCTTGCAGCTTTTTTGCTGAAAGAAGATTTTCAGGATTTTTTCCTGCGAGAAGGGAGTAGTGGGTACATTGTACAAAGCTTTACACGTGTCTTTAGTATGTCAATGGCATATCATTATGATGTTTTTGATTCCCTTGAAAAGAACACCAACTGGTCGTTCTTTGGCGGTAAGAAACATTTTCGTGAGAATCCTGCCATGTCTTCCGGTGTGATTCGAAGTGAGGTGGTGAGACTCGTTGTCGATTCCAGAAACAGTGTAAAGAAGACAACAAAAGGATGGTACATTCAGATTGAGGGAGAGCATGCAGGAAATGAATTGAAAGGTGATTTCAACTTTGACCGTTTGCTGGCGGATGTTCGTCGGTATCAGCCGCTGGGATTCGGAACGGGTGTAGATTTTCGAATCCGTGTGGGAACGTCTCATGGAAGATTGCCGTGGCAGAGGAGTTATCATCTCGGCGGTCTCAGTACACTGCGAGCATTCCCGTATAAAGCTTTTCCGCACGGTTTCATGAAACCTGGTGGAAATAGGATGGTTCTGGCACAATTGGAATACAGGATGGGAAGTCAGGATTTGCCTGATGAGCTTGCTATGGGGATTCTGGACCATTTCAACTTGATCCTTTTTGCTGATGTTGGCTGGGTCGGTAATGCAGGAATTGGACATGGTTTTTTTGAAGGATTTGAGGGTTTATCTTTGTCAAATATGAAAAGCGATGTTGGAATTGCACTGGCAAATAGAAGCGGGAGTATGCGGTTCCAGATAGCCAGAAGGACAGATACAGGGAAGAAGCCCTTTGTTTTCTCCTTCAGGATTAGTCGGCCGTTTTAAATGACGTCCGTTTTGGTCATAGGTCTGGGGGAGGTAACTTTTAGTCGGGTATTTTCGTAAATACCTTAGGCGGTTTTGAACACTGTTATCATTAGGGGAGTGGGGTAAAAAGATGAAAAAGGGTTTTTGTTGAATGGTACCGAGAAACTGACAAAACTATACTAAGGAGGAGAAGGGAAATGAACTTGCGGACTAGGATTCGGAAAAGCTTCCAATTTTTACTTTCGTTCACTATTGTTCTTTCGGCCACAACAATTTCATCGGCGGAAGGAGACGAAGGATTTATTTACGGCACGATAACTATGGATAACGGTAGCACCTACCAGGGTGTGATTCGCTGGGGGGATGAGGAAGCATTTTGGGACGATATGTTCAATTCCACGAAAACAGAAAATGTGTTTGATGATTATCTTTGGGATATTAAAGATATTGAGGATTTGGAAGATGAGATTTATTCGCAGCACCATCGGAGGAAGAGAGTGTACATTTGGAACCGGGAGTTTTGGGAAGATCGGTGGGACGAGGACTACATCCATCAATTTAAATGCCGGTTTGGTGATATTCGGAAGATGAAGCTTCGGGGGCGTGAATCCGTCTTGTTAACCTTCAAGGATGGTACCCAGATGAAGATAAAAGGTGGTTCGAACGACATCGGAGCAAATTTACAGGTTTTTGATGGAGAGATCGGCATTGTAGAGTTGAAGTGGAGACGAATCAGAACCGTTGAATTCATGCCTACACCTAAAAAACTGGAGAATAAATTCGGCGAACCATTATACGGCGAGGTGGAGACCCGAAGGGGCAGTTTCAAGGGATTTATTCAATGGGATCACGATGAGTGTCTTTCTACCGATGTGCTCGACGGGGATTCGGAAGACGGCGACGTAGAGATTGAATTTGAACATATCCGATCGATTGAGAAATATCGGAGAGGTTCTCTTGTCACTTTAAAATCCGGAAGAGAGCTGTATTTAACGGGCAGCAACGACGTGAACAGCGAAAACAGGGGTGTGGTCGTTAAAGATCCTCATCTGGGAAAAGTGTTGGTAGGATGGCGGGAATTTGAAAAAATTACATTTGAGGACGTTAACGATTCCGGCCTGGCCTACGATGACTTTACGAGTCTGAAAATGCTGTCAGGCTTTGTGAAAACGAGAGATGATAAGACCTATTCCGGCCGGATTATTTATGACTTGGATGAGGTCTACGATCTTGAAATCCTGGATGGGGAGGATGGTCGAGTTGAATATTTGATTCCATTCCGGAATATTAAACGGATCTTACCGGAGCAGCGGTACGGGTCGACCGTAGAACTCAGGAACGGTGAAGAACTGAAATTGGAAGATGCCCAGGACATCGACGAAAAGAACGACGGGATTGTGGTATGGGATAAGAAGGATGAGGTAAAGTACATCCCGTGGCGAAGAGTGAAGGAGGTTGTTTTTGATTAATCTTAAGAAAGCAGCAACATTAAGGATTGTCGTGAAGAAGGTCGCAGTAGGAGTAGGCTCCGTTGTATTGATTTTACTCTATTTATTCTTCATTTTCTGGATCGAGACTTTCCGCAACCTCGGTTCAGAGTTTCCATACCTTCTTATTTTCCTACTGCCATCCGTACTCATTGGATGGCGTAGCCGTGGTTCAGTGACCCAAACCCTCGTACGGGGCGGAATTCCTTTCATTTTGGCTGTGGTGATCTTCTCGATTTATGTAGTATCTCTTTCTGGCCAGATGAGGTTTGTGGGGTGGGTTAGGGACATGGGGCTTTTAATATTATTTTATGCCGCTGCTGCATCGCTTCTGCTCTATCTTGGATGGTTTTTCAAGCACCGTGCAGGAAGAATGAGAAAATGGGTGGTTCCAGTTGTTTGTCTACTATTTGTAGCCACCAC
>CAZPNF010000323.1:0-3213 GCA_964587715.1 uncultured bacterium
ATGAAAAAATACTGGGTGAACTGGAATGATTTCTCAAGGAGAAATAAGAGAGAAAGCAAGGGAGTGCGGTGTTCCCGTATCAACCATTGAAAGGGATTATACTCAGAACTGGTTGTTAAAAGCACTTTCCTCAATAGATATGGCATTGAAAGGTGGAACAGGGATACGGAAAGTATATTTTGAGAATTATAGGTTTTCTGACGATCTTGATTTTACTCTTTTACCAGAATCTGAAATAGATGGAAAAACTCTTAAGAATAGGATAAAAGAATCTGTTAAACAAGCAGGAAAAGAAAGCGGTATAAATTTTAGCGAAGATATTGGATTTCTGGAAAATGACAACGGCTTTGAAATAACCGTCTATTTCCAGATTATGCAAAGAGGTAAAAATAGAACAGGAATAAAAATCGATATAACAAAGTTTGAAAATGAGAAAATTTTACTACCTTTGAATACAAAAAATATAATCCATCCATATTCTGATAATTTTAAAGCAAAGGCGAAGGTCTATATCCTTGAAGAAATTATGGTGGAGAAATTAAGAAGTCTTTTTCAGAGGACGAGACCAAGAGATCTTTATGATGTATGGTTTTTATGGGATAGTGTGGATAGGACGAAAATTTTAGATGTTTTCCCGGAAAAATTCGAATTCAAAAATGTTAAACCTGATGTCAAAGAATTTAAAGGTAGAAAAGACGACTTTAAAAATGCATGGGAACGTTCTCTCGCTCATCAATTAAAGGAATTGCCAGAATTCGAAGATGTAGTTTCATTTATTTTTGAAGAGGTTAAAAACGTCTTTAAAAAAAATCAAGGATAACGAAATCAATTCCATGCTAAAAAAACTCTACATAAAGAATTATGCACTTATCGATGAGATGACAATCGATTTTGGACCGGGACTTACTATACTGACTGGCGAAACAGGAGCTGGAAAATCCATTATCATAGGTGCACTGAGTTTGCTTCTGGGAGAAAAGGCAAGAAGCGATGTTATCCGCAAGAGTGCTTCTATGGCGGTGGTCGAAGGACTTTTTGATGTACCCGATTCGGAGGAATGGAATACTGTCGTTAGCAACCAGTTTGAGATGCCAGACGATGGACTTCTTCTCAGGCGTGAGATTCACCGATCTGAGAGAAGCAGAAGCTTCGCAAACGATTCCCCTATTTCTAATTCACTTCTCTCGACAATAGGAGACCTCCTTGTCGATTTACACGGTCAGCATGCGCATCAAACCCTTCTTAAAGTAGAGCGTCACTTAGACTATCTAGATAATTTTAGTGTGGATAAAAATTTGTTAACTCAACTGAAAGAGTCTTTTAAAAAGTTTCGGTCTCTTAGCACAGAATTAAACAATCTCAAGCAAAAACAGAAAGAGCTTCAGGAAAAACAGGATCTCTTAGAATTTCAAGTGCAGGAAATTGCCAGAGCAAATCCCAGAGACGGAGAAGAAGAAGAACTTGAGCTGGAAGAAAGGATTCTTCGAAACAGTGAAAAACTCTTTGAAGCTTCAAACCAGCTTAATGAGCTTCTCTATGATGGTGAAGGATCTGTTTCTGAAAAACTCTCTCTTGCTGAAAGTACATTGACAGGACTTGTAGGAGTAGATCCCGTGTTTGAAAAATGGGTTAAAGAGGCTGAATCTGCACGCATTATTGTTGAAGAACTTGTAAATACCGTTCAGACTTATGTTTCAAAGGTAGAGTTTAATCCCCAGAGACTAGAGGAAATAAGAGAGCGTCTTGGGCTTTTTACCCGATTAAAAAAGAAATATGGTCCTTCGATTAAAGAAGTTGTCAGTTTCTGGGAAAGGGCTAAAAAAGAATTAGAACAGATTGAAAACATTGAAGATGAAATTGCCAGCGCTTCGATAGCTCTGGAAGAAGAAAGAAAAAAATTGTCGCAGATCGCCGCTGAAGTTTCTGCCCAGCGAAAACAGGCTGCTTCTGAGCTGGAAAAACGCACAGTAAAAGCACTCGAAGAATTGGGTCTTAAGAACAGTCAATTTCACATTCTTCTCAAACAAAAGGATAGCTCAGAAGGTCCAGTTGAAATTGAGGGTAAGAATTATGCTGTCTCTGGGCAAGGGATTGATACGGCAGAATTTCTTGTTTCACTTAACCCCGGAGAAGATCCCAAACCGCTGGCAAAAGTAGCTTCTGGTGGGGAAATATCTCGAATTATGTTAGCTTTAAAAGTTGTCTTAGCAGAGGCAGATGAGATTCCGATCCTTGTTTTCGACGAAATTGATACTGGTATCTCAGGACGAATTGCAAGAGTCGTTGGAAAAAACCTTAAAGAAGTTGCAAGGAAGCGGCAGGTTGTTTGTATTACGCATTTACCCCAGATCGCCTCAATGGGTGATTTTCACTTTTCCGTTGAGAAAAAAACAGAAGGTGATCGTTCTCGCACAACCATTCGTCCACTCAATGAAGAAAAAAAAGTGATTGAAATAGCCAAACTTATAGGTGGCGAAAACATAACCGAATCAGCAATGCAGAGTGCTCGTGAACTTCTGGAGTCTTAACTATGATGATATTAATGGAAAAGATTGTTATTGTTGGAGGAAAACAGTTAGAAGGATCTGTTCGTATCAGCGGTTCCAAGAATGCTGTTCTTCCTATTATGACTGCTACTTTACTCTCAGAAGGGGAGTATACAATCAAAAATGTTCCAATACTCCGCGATGTAAAAACAATGTCCCATCTTCTCAGAAGCATAGGAGCTGAAGTAGAATTTAGTAACCACGCATTACGAATCGCTACAAGAAACTGTTCCAATTTAAAGGCGCCTTACGACCTTGTCAAAACAATGCGCGCCTCTATCTATGTTCTTGGACCTCTTGTTAGTCGGTTTGGATATGCAAAAGTTTCGCTTCCGGGTGGCTGTGCCTGGGGACCAAGACCGGTTAATTTACACATCGAAGGCCTAAGGAAATTGGGAGCTGAAATAAAAATAGACAAAGGTTATATTGTTGCCAGAGCAAAAAAATTAAAAGGAGCTTATATCTCATTTGATATTCCCAGTGTCGGTGCTACAGGGAACATCTTGATGGCATCTGTTCTTGCAAAGGGAACAACTGTAATCGAAAATGCGGCCAAAGAACCGGAAATCTTTGCACTTGCCCGTTTTCTTCAAAAAATGGGGGCTCACATTTCCGGTATTGGAAAAGAGCGTCTTGAAATTGAAGGGGTGGAAGCACTCCGACCAGC
>CAZPNF010000324.1:0-3204 GCA_964587715.1 uncultured bacterium
CTGATGTGGAAAATTTATACCTAAAATGTCCCGAAGAGACAACAACCTATGTGATGTTTAACAATGTTTTCATGTGGGAGGATGCACATCGATTTATGAAGATATTAAAAAGGTGAATAACCCTCAGGAAGTGAAGTAAATGAACAATGGCGAAGTATACATAGGCACATCTGGATGGAATTACAAACACTGGGGCGGCGGTGTTTTTTATCCTTCAGGTTTGAGTCAGAAAGGATGGCTTGACTATTACAGTAAGATTTTTAATACTGTAGAGATCAACAATACGTTTTACCGTTTGCCTTCGAAAGCTGTGTTCGAGAAATGGCGTGATTCTGTCCCGGATGGATTTCGATTCATTGTAAAGGCAAACAGATTTATTACTCATATAAAACGGTTGAAAGATCCTGAAAGTTCAGTGAAAAATTTTCTTCTCAATATGGGTGGTCTGGGAGAAAAATTAGGGCCTGTGCTATTCCAGCTTCCGCCATCTTGGAATGTAAATATCGAGCGGTTAGAAAATTTCCTGAATTATTTAACTTCTCAGAAGATTATAATAGGTCTGAAAGCAGCTTTTGAACTGAGAAATAGATCCTGGGCTGTGAATGAGGTATTTGATCTTTTGAGAACCTATAACACGGCTCTCTGTTTTGCAGACTGGCCTGATTTGACCATTGGAAAGCCAGTAACTGCTGATTTCATTTATCTTCGTCGACACGGGCCTAAGGACCTTTACAGTTCGGATTATTCTGAGAAAGAACTTAGGAAAGATGGAGAGTATATCTGCTCATGGCTGGAAGAGGGTAAAAATGTGTATGTTTATTTCAACAATGATTGGGGTGGATACGCTGTAAAAAATGCATTGGAGTTGTTAAAGATAGTCAAAAAGAAATGACTCAAGCCGCATATATCCAATCTTTTTTCCCGAGACTTCGGGAGTTTAGGGTTGACAATTTAAGGTATATTTGATATATTGATAAGTTAAGTTTTTCAATAATGTTGTTTGTTCTCAAGGGGGCCTGGTGATAGTTTTTCTAGGCTTAGGTTCAAATATTGAGAACCGTGAGGAACATCTGAAAAAAGCTCTCACAGCTATTGGGAAGTTAGATAGGAACACTATTCTAAAAGTTTCTTCCATTTATGAAACAGAACCATGGGGTAATAAAAATCAAGCAATGTTTCTCAATCAGGTAGTAGCAGTAGAGACAAAATTGGGACCCCAGGAGTTCTTAAATGCTTGTAAAAAGATTGAAAAGACATTGGGACGTACAGAAAAAGAACACTGGGGACCCAGAGCAATAGACATTGACATTCTGTTATACGGTGACAAGATTATTAATGAAGATACTATCCGTGTACCGCATCCGATGATTTATAAACGGAGGTTTGTGTTGATCCCTCTGGCAGAAATCGCACCTATGATTTCTATCCCGGGATTGGGGAAGACAGTACGAGAGGCTTTGTCAGAGTGTTCTGATAGTGGGGATGTAAAGCTTTATGAAAACCGAAAATGATTAAATCTGTAGGAGGGACCCTTGATGTGAGAGGGCTCTACTATATTGCTATAGAAGGTGTTATTGGTGTAGGCAAAACAAGCCTTGCCAATTTGCTGGCCGAGAAGATAAATGCTAAGCTTATTTTAGAGCAGCCGGATAACAATCCTTATCTTAAGGATTTTTATCGTGATTCCAAACGGTATGCTTTTCAAATACAGCTCTTTTTCTTGCTGAGTCGTTACCGCCAGCTGTTGAATCTGCCTCAGCAGGATCTTTTTCACAAATATCTAATAGCCGATTACCTTTTTGCCAAGGATAAGATATTTGCGTTTTTAAACCTGGAGCGCCGTGATCTTGTTCTCTATGAACGAGTGGCAACTTTCATGGAAAAGGAATTGCCCAAACCTGATTTAGTGATTTATCTTCAATCTACTACAGAAAGACTCATTGCCAATATTAAGAAGAGAAAGATAGAATATGAAAAGAACATTTCATCAGAGTACATTAAAAAGTTGAACGACGCTTACAACGATTTTTTCTTCAGGTACACTGAAACCCCTCTTCTTGTTATTAACACTTCAGAGATTGATTTTGTTCACAACGAAGATGATTTAAATGATCTCCTTAAGCAGATTCTGAATCCTCCGGTTGGCATGAAGTATTATGTCCCAAGAACCAAAAAAAATTAAAGGAATAAAAATGTTTTTCAGATTTTTATTTACTGCCCTGGTTGTTTACCTGGGCTATCGTTTTTTGAAGATGTTCTGGAAGAAAACACCACCTAAGGAAGAAATTGGCGGAAAGCAAAAGGGCGAACCTCTCGATTTTAAGGACGAGGATGTAGAAGATGCCCATTTTGAGGACATCAAAGATGATAAGCGGTGATTTCGGATGAATATCTATCTCAGGATTTTACGGTACGTTAAACCATATTGGTCCCATTTAGTTGGGTCTATTGTCTGTGTGCTTTTTTTTGTTATTTTTTCCAGTATCTCCCTTTTTTCTGTCATGCCTTTTCTCTCCACTATTTTTGGTGTTAAAAGTAAAACAGAAACAACAGTTACCTCAACAGTAGGAAAAGCAGCGCAGTCTATGCCGAGAGTTTCAAACCCAGCCAAGCTTAACGTCAAAAAGAAAATTTACGAGGTTTTTCTCGGAAAAAACTGGGAACATAATCGATGGAAATCGCTTCACCGTCTCTGTGTTATGTTAGTGATGATTATATTTTTGAAAAGCGTATTCGGTTATTTTCAGGCTTATCTGATGGCTTACGTAGAGCAGGGCGTTATTAAGGATTTGAGGGATGATATTTACAAACATATCAATGATCTCTCCCTCAGTTACTTCGATCGAACTCGTACAGGACAACTCATTTCCAGAATTACCAATGATGTTACTTTGATAAATGGTGGAATCTCAGCAAGTTTTTTTACCCTGACAAAAAATCCTTTACTGATCATTGTTTCTCTGGGAATTGCTTTTGTCATTTCCTGGCAGTTAACGCTGATCGCTTTTGTAATTCTTCCTTTCAGCCTTATTGTTATTTCTTGGGTTGGACTTAAATTGAGAAAACGCAGCACTACTTCACAGCAGCGGATGGCTGATGTTACTTCTGTCCTTCAGGAAACAATTTCCGGGACCCGGGTGGTAAAAGCTTTTGGAATGGAGGAGTTTGAAATTAAGAAATTTTCCGGAGAAACATATCGCTATT
>CAZPNF010000325.1:0-3191 GCA_964587715.1 uncultured bacterium
TTTTTGGCTAAAAAATACAAAGGAAGTAGAAGAATATTTTTTCAACCGATGTTCGGGCAGAGTATTTTTGCATTTTAAATTGTGATTTTGATTTTTAATTTTTTCAGTTTGAATTACCTGTTGACTTATGATGTTGTTATGAATGAATTATAAAGTACGCATTTTCGTGAAGAACCTTAATTATAATCTTCCATTATCTTTTTGTCCTCTCTCATCAAATCTCCTGCGATTTCTTCCATATTTGTTTCTTTCCAAAACGGAAGTTTTTTGTGAGCTTCCAAATATTTCAGGGGAATTGGATGAGTTCCAATAACTACCGGGATTTTGTAGTAGCTCTCTATAAATTGCTTGAAATGGCAAATGTAGGGACAGGGAGGATACCCTACAACAAGCCCTGTAGCAAGATGAATCACTTCTGCCCCATTCTTTATCATCTCTGCAGGAACGTATTCAACATTTCCACCAGGACAGCCTCCGCACGTAGAATAGCCAACCAGCACCAATTCTTCATCCTTGGGGTACTGTGCAAAACCTCCGATGTGCTCTCGCATGGACCGCAGACATTTCCCTCCTCCACAGTTTTGATACCGTGCACAAATGATAATTCCTATCTTTTTCATAGCCCTTTCTCCTATAAGATTAATTTTTTCTAAGTCCTTTTATCCAGACTACCCCTAAGCTGCACCCGATTACATAGTAAGGAAAATCCAGCCACGTGAAAGATGTACCTATAAGGGTTCGTCCAATAAAAGTGGAACGAATTATTTCAAGAAAATAGGGATGCCACAATTGAAGAAACTCAAGAAAAGAAGTTATGCCCAATACCCAAAATGCAATTTTAAAATCCGAAGCTCGCGGCCAAACAAAAGTCAGAACGAGACACCAGAAGATTTCGTAGAGCATACCGCCTGCATAATCATTAAACCACCATGCATCAGGACCGCGGTAAAATTTACTGGCAAATCCAAGCGGTATAATAAATAGTAACGAGAGCGCAACTCTTATCCTGAAAACCATAATTTTCTTCTGGGAATCCACAATACATTACTTTCCTTTTCTGATCCTGAATTTTTGATAGAATCTCATTTTCTTGTAAAACTGCGGTAGTTTTAAAAACTTCTTTTTGATAGAATTCTTCCTTTGGGGAAAAATACCTTTTTTTACAAATCTGGTATCTTCGATAGAATAGAATGCTCTTGGGTTATGCTTATGAATGATTTCTATGACTTCCTGGAGATGGCTCCGATTTATAACCAGGAAGACAATATTTACTTTGCCTTTACTTCCTTCTGCATCGACATTTGTTACGCCAAAACCTCCTCTCCTTAATTTATCGACCAATATATGTGCATCTTTTGCAGTAATTACCCGAATCACCAATCTGCCAACTGCTAATTTTTCTTCAACGTGGATTCCAATAAAATTTCCCATTGCAAAACCGCTGGCATACGCCACATAGCAGAGAATGTTGTTCAGGTTTTTCATAATTTGCCCAATAGCAACCAGCCAGATCAGTATCTCAAAAAAACCGAGCAGCGGAGCTATCAACTTATCCCCTCTGGAAACAAACATGATTCGGATAGTACCTATTGTAACATCACAAATACGTGCGAAAAATATTAAGAGCGGTAAAATTATCCATTTAAATATTTCCGAATCGAACAGTGAAGCAATATGCATACTATCAGACCCCTTCATATTATTTCCAAGGATCGTTCCAGAGATAAGTGAAACGGTCTCTGAAACGATCTCTATCTCAGGGATACATCTCTTTAAAAGATGTTATCCCAACCTTAAAGACAAGGATTTAAGGCGTAAGCCTTTTATGCCTTTTGAATTTCTCCCTACCCCAGATTCCAGAAGGCGGGGCTTTAGAAAGACAGAATTCCCAAAACTTGAAACTGCTATCTCTTATCTCCCTTACACCGATCATTCAAAATCAATCGTTGCTGCAAAATGAAATCATTAAAATATTCTTGCTACTTTCTTTAGAAGAAAGTAGCATTTCTATTCTTATATCCCCCTTTAAAGGCAAAGTCCTTCCAAAAAATATAGGGAGGACTTTGTTCATTACCAATAGAAAAGTTTTTAACTTCTATTTGGTCCCTCAGGCTTTTTTACTTTTCTGGGCGGATTCTTTTTCAACTCTTCTAAGATATACTGAACAGCTTTCTCAATCATTGGTTCTCGACCAGCCTGTATCAGTGTAGGATCATCAAATACTTCAATGTCTGGTTTGACACCGTAGTACTCTACATCCCATTTCCCTTCACGATTCACGTAGGCAAATGAAGGAACAGAAGTGCCTCCACCATCTACAAAACGGGGACTCCAGCTGTAGCCTACGAGACCTCCCCATGTGGTCTGTCCCATAAGAGGACCGAGTTTCATAGTCCGGAAATAGGCAGGAAAAGCATCACCGCCTGAAGAAGAACGGCCGTTTATCAACATGACCTTGGGTCCTTCGTTAACAAAAGTGGGGGTGGTCTGAAGTCTAAGATAACGTACCGCCCAGTAGTTGAGCAGAGGATGAGCCAGGTCGAAAATCATCGGTGCAGGTAGAGAGCCTCCACCGTTGTACCGTTCATCTATTATGAGACCTTCTTTTGTAGACTGCTCGAACCATCCCTGATAGAACCGTTTGAAACCTTCAAAAGAAGTATTGGGAACATAGATATAACCAATCTTACCGCCGGATAAGCTGTCTACAATTGCTCTGTTACGTTCTACCCACTGATGATGGAGCAGTGCAAGTTCCGATGCTGCTGGTCTAACAACCACTTTACGAGATCCGCTCTCAGTCGGCTTGCTGTTGATTAGCAGTGTAACCTCAACTCCTGCTTTATTTTCCAGGAAGCGGTAGGGATTTTCATCTGTGTGAATGATTTTACCATCTATCCCGATTAAGTACTCACCGACCTTTATATTGATGCCCGGTTCTGTTAGAGGAGATTTCATTGATTTGTCCCAGTTCTCTCCTGGAAAAATCTTCGCTATTTTGTAGAATTTACCCTCCGGCACCAGTTCACACCCAAGTACACCTACAGGCACACGTTTGACTTTCTCCATGTCACCTGAGAAAACGTAGGTATGCCCACAATTCAGTTCACCAACCATTTCACCAATGATGTAATCCAAATCAGCGCGGTTTGCAACATAAGGAACTAACACAACATACTTCTTGTAGATCT
>CAZPNF010000326.1:0-3178 GCA_964587715.1 uncultured bacterium
TTTGAAGACGGCATTGGGGGTATGGAACTTATGCAGAGAATGGAAAAACAGGCCAGGCGATTTGGGCTGGAGGTTTTATCCGGCAAAGTCAATGATGTTCAGCTGGATAGTAACCCAAAAAAGGTTATGGCTGATGGGACTGAGTATTTTGCCAAGACAGTTATAATTGCAACCGGGACGGATCCAAAACTCCTCAATGTTCCTGGAGAAGCAGAGTTTAAAGGAAGGGGGGTTTCCTACTGTGCTACCTGTGATGGTCCTTTCTTCCAGGATAAAGACGTAGTTGTTGTAGGAGGAGGTAGTTCTGGAATACAGGAGAGTTTGTATCTTACCAGATTTGTGAGATCCATCCAGTTGGTGGAATTTATGGACCATCTCAATGCAGAAAGAATTCTCCAGAAGAGGGCCCGTGAAAATCCAAAATTTAGCTTCTACCTAAATCACCAGGTACTTTCCATTAATGGTAAAGAAAAGGTGAAATCTGTTACAGTGAAAGACAGAGCAACTGGGGATGAGAAGATACTGAAGGCAGATGGTGTTTTTATATGGGTTGGGCTGATTCCCAATACGGACTTTGTTGAGGGGAAAATTGATATTAATAAATGGGGTTACATAGTAACAGATGAAAAAATGGAAACTTCTGTCCCCGGAGTTTTTGCAGTTGGAGATGTAAGGGACAAGGAAATCCGCCAGATATCTACTGCTGTGGGAGACGGAACAATCGCTGCCCAGTCTGCCCTGAAATACATAGAGAGTTTGGAAAATGAGCGAGAATAAGAATGATGGATAATATAGATTACGAAGATAAATCGCGTATTCTAAAAGCTCTTGCTCACCCAACTCGTCTTCATCTTGTTTGTCTAATCAGGGAGCGGCGTCCCTGTGTTAAGGTTATGGAAGAAATTTTAGGACTTTCGCAACCCAATATTTCTCAACATCTCTCTCTTCTAAGAAATATTGGAATTGTGGAAACAAAAAGAGAAGGCAATAAAGTTTGTTACCATATTAAGAATCAGATGGTATTAAAACTTTTGGATTCACTGACCGATTAATCTAAAAAGGAGGAATCATTCATGAGTAAAGAAATTACGTTAAACGATGGTAATTTTAAGGAAGAAGTTTTGGAGTCCGACGTTCCCGTATTAGTTGATTTCTGGGCAGCCTGGTGTGCACCGTGCCTTTTAGTTGCCCCCATAGTGGAAGAAATCGCAGGAAATTATGATGGGAAGATCAAGGTTTGCAAACTAAATACTGAGGAAAGTCCTGCACTGGCAGGTCAATACGGCATTATTAGCATACCGACTCTTCTTATATTTAAAGACGGTAAACCAGCAGACCAGATTATCGGCGCTGTGCCAAAAGGGACAATTACAAAGAAATTAGATGCTGTTTTGTCAGCATGAATTTAAGGAGACGTTATGAAAACCAATTTTATCACTGCATTGGGTGTTAGTTTGCTGCTGATAGGTGTATGGGGTTGTAAAGGAAATACAGGATCCCAGAAAAAAGTTAAAACTGCAGCTAAACCTGCGGTTCAAACTGTGACTAAGACTCCAGAAAAAAGCTATAAACCTACTCATGATTTCACTGTTGTTGATGTTGCCGGAGATACACTACGGCTTTCAGATTTTGAAGGTAAGGTGGTGATTCTTGATATCTGGGATACGTGGTGCCCACCATGTCGCAAGGAAATTCCAGATTTTATCCAGCTTTATAGTGAATATAAAGCAAAAGGATTTCAGATGATAGGTCTTGCAGTAGGGCAGCAGGGTCTTGTCGCAGTCCAGAATTTTATCAAAGATTACGGGATTAATTATCCTGTTGCTATAGCTCCGAGAAGCGTGTTGATGGACTACGGTCCGATCCGGGGTATTCCAACTACTTTTCTCCTGGATAAAAAGGGCGAGATCGTTAAAAAATATGTAGGATACAGACAAAAAGAAATCTTTGAAAACGATATTCTTACCTTATTAAAAGAGTAGTCAAAAGGGAAACAATCTTTATGAAAGTAACTATAAACCAGATCCAAGGTATTGCACTGGCAGGAAAGGGAGATTCTAAGCACTGGGTTGTTATGGACGGTCCAGAAAAGTTTTCTGGTTTAGAAGCAGGCTCTCGGCCCATGGAGCTTTTTCTTATTAGCTTAGCTGGCTGTACTGGTATGGATGTAGTATCTCTCTTAGAAAAAATGAGAGTAAAACTGGAAGATTTTAAGATGGAAGTTGAGGCGGAACGAGTTGAAACTCATCCCAAAGTTTTTACAAAAATCCGCATAGAATATTTTTTCTTTGGGAAGGATATTGATCCAGAGAAAGTAGAAAAGGCGATCGATCTCTCGCAGAATAAATATTGTTCTGCGTCTGCAATGTTGAAGAAAGTGGTTGATATTATTACCTCTTACAAAATCAACCCATAAGATAATAATAACAGGAGGCACACGCATGCTGAGAGAAGAAGATAAAAAAGAAATTAGAAATAGATTGGAACCGATGACAAATCCTGTCAAGTTTGTATTTTTCACACAGCACGTAGCAGGGGTATGCCAGTACTGTGTGGAAACAAGGCAGCTTCTCACGGAGGTTGCCGACCTTTCTGATAAATTGGAATTAGAAGTCCTCAATTTTATGGGGGATAAAGATCGGGCAGAAGCTTACGGGATAGACAAAATTCCTGCAACGATTATTGAAGGAGAGAAAGATTACGGCATACGATTTTACGGTATACCCACTGGTTATGAATTTGTAACGATATTAGAAGATATATTACAGATTTCTTCAAGAAAGTCAAATCTGCCAGATCACTTGAAGACAGAGATTAAAGGGATTGTAAAACCTGTACATATTCAGGTGTTCGTAACACCCACGTGTCCATATTGTCCAAAAGCAGCCATGACAGCACATCAGTTAGCTCTGGAGAACGAAAACATCACGGGCGATGTTGTTGAAATAACCGAGTTCCCCCAGTTGGGGCAGAGGTACGGTGTGATGGGAGTTCCGAAAGTTGTTATCAACGAAGATCATTCATTTGAAGGTGCTCTGCCGGAGAGTCTTTTTGTAGAGCACGTGTTGAATGCAGTACAATAAAAAAGGCTCATCCGATTAATGCGTACTTTTCTTTTCCTGAGGCAATCAAATAAGTAGCAGGTGACAAATGTAAAAATCAAAAGGGAAAAATCAAA
>CAZPNF010000327.1:0-3173 GCA_964587715.1 uncultured bacterium
GTCCAAAAAACCAGGTGGATTCTGAAGTGATTGCCGGTGAACTGGTAAAAGGAGGAATGACTCTGGTGAGTAATGCTGAGGAAGCTGATACTATCCTTATAAATACCTGTGGATTTATCGAGGAAGCCAAGAAGGAATCCATCGAGGCTATCCTCAAGGCAGTGGAGCTCAAAAAGAATGGAAGAGAAAGGAAAGTAGTAGTTTGCGGTTGTCTTTCCCAGAGATATAAGGGAGAGATTGAAAAAGAAATACCAGAAGTGGATGCATATTTTGGTGTGGAACCATTTAAGGAGGTGGGTTGTTTTTTATTAGGGTCTTCATACTCCTGGGATAAAAAAGCGTTCGGTCATCGTGTTCTTTCAAATTTCTCTTGTACTGCATATCTAAAGATTGCTGATGGTTGTGATCACGGCTGCACTTTTTGTGCTATTCCAATGATTAAAGGTGCATACCGAAGTCGGTCTGTTGATAGTCTTGTTGACGAGGCACAAACATTGGTCAATCGCGGTGTAAAAGAGATCATCCTTGTAGCCCAGGATACTA
This sequence comes from uncultured bacterium, assembly GCA_964587715.1. Taxonomy (GTDB): domain Bacteria; phylum Zhuqueibacterota; class QNDG01; order QNDG01; family DSAB01; genus CAYYPT01. Next base: position 544 of record CAZPNF010000327.1, read on the forward strand.
CAGCGTATGATTCGGATCTGGAAAACGGAACTGATTTAATTTCTCTTCTGGAGCAACTCATTTCGATTAAGAAGCTCGACTGGATTCGCATCATGTATACTTACCCTGATAGTGTAACCGCTGAACTTATTAAACTTATTGCCCGTGAGGAAAAAATATGCAAATACTTAGATGTTCCATTTCAACACATTTCTGACCCTGTATTAAAAGCCATGGGGCGAAAAAGCAGAAAAGAATCCATTGAGCGTCTTATTGATAGACTCAGGGATATGGTCCCTGGTATTGTTTTGCGGACAACTTTTATTGTGGGCTTTCCTGGTGAGACAGATGAAATGTTTCAAGAACTTGTAGATTTTGTTCGTCGCACTCGTTTTGAACGTATGGGCGTGTTTGTTTATTCTCCTGAAGAAGGGACAAAAGCTTATCGTATGAGGTCTGCTGTTCCAAAGAAGGTGGCTGAAGAGCGTTACCGGATTCTCATGCAAGTTCAGAAAGAAATATCTGCTGATATCAATCGTTCTCTGGAATTTAAAACTTTTCCTGTAATAGTAGATGGATATGATGAAGAGCAGAAATTATTTTTTGGAAGAACTCAGGGGGATGCTCCTGATGTTGATCAGACTGTATGGATAAAAGGGAAAACCTCGGTGGGTGAGATCGTACATGTAAAGATAGAGGGAAGTTCTGCCTACGATCTCATGGGGAGAATTGTTCAAAACCCGTGAACTTAGGAGAAAGAAAGATGGAAAGAAAAATAAAGATTGGGATTTTTGGGGTAGTGGTACTTGGGTTGTTGGTGTTCGGGGAGAAACTTGCTGCTCAGTTACCCGAACAGAGTAATTTTAGAGCAGAGGGAGCTCCTGTATTTTATTACGACCTTGTAACATTGAAAGCAGATAAACCAGGTAAAAGTCTGTTACGAGTTTTTACAAAAATTGCCTACGACGAACTTCAGTTTGTCCGGAAAAAAGATCAATTTCAGGCGGGATATGAACTTTCTGCTATTGTTTTTGATAAACAGGAGAATCAAGTCGGCGGAAAGATTTTTGGAAATAAAATAACTGTTGATAACTATGAAAGAACCAACTCCAGAACAGATTTTAGTTTGGGGAGTGCTGAATTTGTTCTTTTGCCAGGTGAATATAAGGTTCTTATAGAGATTATGGATACAGACTCAAAAAGGTCGGGACGTCGGGAGACAGAGATCCGTGTTCCTGATTACAGTCAGGCTCCTCTTAATGTCAGTGGGTTGCTTTTAGCTGATCAAGTTCACATTGATTCTCTGGGGAATTTTGTTCCTGTCCCCAATGTATTGGGGAATTTTGGAAAGACTCAAGAATCCCTCTACCTCTGGTTCGAGATTTATAACCACATTGGTCTTGATTCTGTCAAAATAGTTTGCCGTATAGTGAATATACAAAAGAAAATTCTCCTGCAAAAAAAATACTACAAAGTTCTGAAAGGGGAGAGAACAGTCGAGGCTGTTGAAATCCACGGGGGAAAACTTGAAGGCGGGCGATACAATCTTGTGTTAACTGTTGGGGAAGGTAAATCTGCTGTGAAGCGCATTAGAAAAGTTAGTGTTCACTGGATGGGCATGCCGGTATTTGCTTACAATCTTGACAACGCAATTGAACAGTTAAAGTATATCGCAAAGGGAAAAGAATTAAAAAAGATTAAAAAGAGTCCGCCATCTGAAAAGGAGAAGGTTTTCCGTGAATTCTGGCGTTCAAAAGATCCTACGCCCGGGACAGAAGAAAATGAACTTATGGAAGAATATTACCACAGGATAGATTATGCCAATGCAAATTTTGGAACCTATATTGATGGCTGGAAAACAGATCGTGGAATGGTATATATTCTCCTCGGTGCTCCTAATGATATAGAGAGGCATCCTTTTGACCCGGATTCAAAACCTTACGAGATATGGTATTACAATCGATTCAATAGAAGGCTAATTTTTGTCGATTATTCAGGATTTGGTGAGTATCGTCTTATTACTCCGCTGTGGGATATTATAAGATAATCTTTGGTTTTGCTTATGAAAAAACTTTTTCTTGGAGTATTTGCTTCGGGACGGGGGACTAACTTTCGAGCAATTCTTGAGGCAATTCAGGATGGGTGTCTTGATGCTGAAGTAAGAGTTCTTATCAGCAATAAAGAGGATGCTGGTGCACTTTCGATTGCTATGGAGAATGGCATACCCGTGAGTGTAGTCTCGAGACAGAATTTTGACTCAAGAGGCCTTTTTGTAAAAGCTCTGCTCTCGACTTTAGAGAAATATGGTGCAAATTTTGTTGCGTTAGCTGGTTATATGAAAAAAGTATCCCCTGAAGTGATTTCTGCTTACAGGAATCGTATGCTCAATATACATCCGGCTCTTCTCCCCTCTTTTTGTGGAAAAGGAATGTACGGTGGGCGTGTTCATAAAGCTGTTCTGGAACAGGGATGTAAAGTCACAGGAGTAACGGTCCATCTTGTTGATGAAGTTTATGATCACGGTCCGATTATAGCTCAGCAGTGTGTACCTGTTAGGGAAGGGGATACACCGGAAACTCTGTCAGCTCGTGTTTTGAAAGTCGAACATGAAATTTATGCGAGAGCGCTTCAGCTTTTTGCTGAGGAAAGAG
>CAZPNF010000328.1:0-3153 GCA_964587715.1 uncultured bacterium
TGATTAAAAGAGAAAGAATGACAGTAAAGCTGTATTTAACAAGAGTCTGAAGAATCCCGGTTCCGTATTGTCCAATTATGTTGGCAATAAGGGCAAAAACGCCGTAAGGAGCCATTATCATTACGATATGAACAATTTTGATCATGGCATCGTTGATGCCGTCAAAGAAACCTACGATCGGTTTTGACTTTTCTTCTGGAATAAGAGTGAGAGAAATACCCAGGAGCAGAGCAAAAAATATGATCTGGAGCATCTTTCCCTTTGCCAGAGACTCTGCAGGATTTTTCGGTATAATGTCCATGAGAGTTTCTAAAACTCTGGGTTTTTCGCTGACTTTGTGGATATTTTTTTGAGCTTCATGCTGGTAATTCTGGAGAAGTTCTGCCCGTGTCTGGCTGCTGAGACCCGTACCAGGTTTAATAATATTGGCTAATGTGAGACCGATTGTGATAGCGATTGAAGTTGTTACTAAATAGTAAGCTATTGTTTTGCCTCCAATGCGTCCAAGTTTTCGCACATCGTTGAGACTGGCTGTTCCCACAAGAAGCGATGCAAAGACTAAGGGAACAACTATGAGACTGATAAGCCGGATAAATGCATCGCCTATCGGTCTTAACTCACCGATCGAACTTCCTATCCATAAGCCTGCTACAATTCCCAGCAGGAGACCAAGGAGGATTTTTGTATAAAGTTGTAGTTTTAAATATCCGTTCAGGAGAAGTACAAGAAAAAATAGAATCGATATAATTCTAAGGGTTTGTGAGAAAACGTAGAGAGTAGTGTTTGAGGAAAAGAAATCTGTCTTGTAGAGCAAATAAATCAAAAGTAGCGAGAGAAAATGAAGAACGAGCCTTAATGGTAATGGCCATTTTCTGAAATTCATGGAGTTCTCCACTGTTTTTGTAAATAGAGGATTGAAGCATTATATTATAATCATTTTCTCTGTTTTTTCAAAGAGATAAAATATTTTTTTATTGATTCTTTACCAGAGAAAATGTAACTTAAAAGCACTATGAAGTTAAATGATAGAATACGACAAACGATCCAACAGCGTGATTCCCTTCTCTGTGTAGGTCTTGATGTCAACCCAGAGAGAATCCCTTCCCACTTAATGAAAAATGACGATCCTATTTTCAGGTTTAACAAACATATTATAGATGCCACGGCAGATTTAGTTGTTGCATATAAACCCAATCTGGCTTTTTACGAAGCGTTGGGATCAGAGGGATGGGATATATTGAAACGCACCGTGAGTTATATACCAGAAGGCGTTCTCAAGATAGGAGATGCAAAAAGGGGAGACATAGGCTCTACAGCAGAGAAGTATGCACAGGGGCTTTTCGCTCTGGGGTTTGACGTGGTTACTGTAAATCCATATCTCGGCTGGGATTCAATAGCACCGTTTATTCAGGAAGAAGAAAGGGGTGTTTTTGTGCTTTGCCTTACTTCCAATCCAAGTTCGCATGATTTTCAATATCTATTATTTAAACGGAAATCTCTCTATCAAAAAGTGGCGGAGAAAGTTGTCCAGTGGAACGAAAAAGGAAATTGCGGATTGGTAGTGGGAGCGACACATCCTGATGAGTTGAAAGAAATTCGTGAGACAGCTCCCGGTCTTCCATTTTTGGTCCCCGGCATTGGGGCTCAGGGAGGAGATTTAGAAACATCGGTCTTAGCTGGAACAGACGGAAAAGGAGAAATGGCTATCATTAATTCCAGTCGGGGAATTATCTATGCCTCCGGTGGAGAAGATTTTGCAGAGGCGGCAAGAAGGGAAGCTGTAAAACTGAGAGATGAAATCAATAGATTCAGGAGAAAGAAGGAGAAGAAATAGCATGGCTCTTTCATCTGAAGAAATCCTCAGTATTTTCAAAAAGACCGGCGCTCTGCTTGAGGGACATTTTGTGCTTACTTCTGGACTTCACAGTAGGTTCTATTTCCAGTGTGCTAAGGTGTTTCAGTATTCCTGGTACGGAGAGGTTCTTTGCAGGGACATTGCCGATCACTTCAAGGAGGAAAAGATAGATGTTGTTGTTTCTCCTGCAGTAGGAGGGATTGTTGTGGGGCAGGAGATTGCTCGTCTTTTGAGAGTACGGGCTATTTTTGCCGAAAGAGTAGAAAACGTGATGACACTGCGGAGAGGATTTAAAATTTCAGCAGGGGAAAGAGTACTGGCAGCTGAGGATGTTACAACTACAGGCGGCTCTGTAAAGGAAGTCATGGATGTAGTAAGAGAAAAAAGAGGGGAGATTGTAGCTGCAACAACAGTTGTTGATAGAAGTGGAGGGAAAATTGATTTTGGTGTTCCGTATTTCTCTCTTTTCCAGATGGAAATTGAGAACTTTTCTCCAGATAAATGTCCCATGTGTAAAGCCGGCAGTGTGGCTGTGAAGCCTGGCAGCCGGGATTTAAAATATCCCAATCAATCGGGACAAGAAGGCAGTAATAAGTAGAGGCTCTATCTTTAAATGAACAATACCTGCTCCGAATTCTTTTTTGGAATCTCGGAGCAGGCAGTTATTTCACTTTGTTCTGTTTAAATGCTTCCCCAACAGACTTTGGAGGTAAAATCCGTGGTGAGGTAAAAAAGAGGTTATTTCAGCTTTTTCAGCATTTTTGCTGCCTCTTTTTTAAACTCAGGATCGTCTTCCTCTACTGCAGGAAGTTTCAATACTTTTTCTAAAGGTGCTTGCATAAGTTCTTTTTTGCCCATGTATTTGTAAGTACGGGCAAGTTCTAAATAATGTTCAATATGGTTAGGGTTGAGCTCTATGGCGTTTTTAAACATGGCAACTGCTTCTTCGTTAGAGCCTGGAGGTACGCCTCCGTAGAGAATTTTGGCAAAGAATTTTAACATGCCGCTGAGATTAGCTAAATTCTGATGCCAGCGTCCCAGAAGATGGCACACAAGATCTGCCTCCGGATTCAATGCAAGAGCTGTGTCACCTTCTGCTTTGACCATTTTGGAGAGGCGGATTTTTTCCTTACCTCCTCTAAAAAGAGCCAGACGCCCAAGAGCTACTGCAAGTCTGAAATGGCCTTCGTACCCTTTGGGGGTGAGTTTTATGGCCTTTTTGCAGAGCTTTTTGGCTTCGTTAAAATAAATTTCTTTCTGATTCTTCTGTTCCTTTGGCAGTTTGTCAGCAAGGTCAG
>CAZPNF010000329.1:0-3143 GCA_964587715.1 uncultured bacterium
TTTGCTTCCCATCTCCCCACATTTCAATCTCATCCCCATCTTCAGCTTCAGCAACTTTACGACAAAAAGCAGCAGGCGCCTTTTCCCTTCCGTCGTTCCATGAACCCTCAGGCCCAAAAATATTATGGAAGCGGCCAATTCTTATATCAAGACCATAATTCTTATGAAACGGCATGTAAAGATGCTCACTGAAAAGTTTCCCCCAGCCATATTCACTATCAGGGTTGGCTGGATAGGCAGAATCTTCTGCTGTTTTTGGGTTGTCGGGGTCTTCCTGGTTCTATTACTGAGAAATAATTATGTAGAATGCTGCTACATTTATGTGACAAACCTATTCCCCAACAGAATCTAAATACATGTACATCTACAACAAATAACATTAAGTTATTCAAAAAGTTCGACTTCGCCTGAATGTTTTATGATGCGATCTTTTGTGATAATCTCTGTATCATAAAATCTCGCCGTTGCCGATATGATTCGATCGTGAATCTCTTTAATTGCTTTTATCCTTACGGTCTCATCAAATATCTCTACGGTAAATGAGATGATCTCAAAGCCTTGATCATCTTTAATAAGCTGATACATCTTATTAAAATCGAATTGGACCTTTCCCTTCTCAGCTATATCAAGACACTCAGAAAGTACGATTGTAGGAACCAGTAGTTTACCGCCGCTCAGGCGACACCTGTCAATAGCTTCCATAGCTTTTAATTTCAACCTTCTGCTTCCAATGAAATACCAGACTAAGATATGTGTATCCAATACGTAATTCATCTATATATCTCTCAGGTCTCGGAACAATGAACGCTTGGCCTCTTCTATCATCTCCTCTGTAACGTCTCCACCCTTAACACTTCCGTATAGCGAGGACTTTTTCATTTTTGTTGGCTGGATACTTCTCATAAGCTCACGCTTTAATAACTCCAATTGCCGCTGTGAATTATCTATTTTTTTTAGGAAACGTTCGGTATCTAACAATGCTTTGCTCATTTCTTTATCTCCTTGTCTTTATAGTTCTTATCCACCTGTCCCTCAATCCACGAATACGTCCTCTCTAATCCTTTTCTGAGCGGATAATCCGGCTCCCATCCCAATTTTTCCTTTAGGGAGTGGGATAAAATAAATTATGCCCTTTATATTCACAAGCCTCTATTTTTCAATATTGATTAAAATCTAAAATATCCAGGTTATATTATCCCACCCCCTGAATCACTTTATTATCCGAATTTCTCCCTCTTACTCCCAAAGGACCAGGAACATGTTTAATCTTTAATTTCTTCCCTGCTATCTCCAACCACAGATTTCACAGATGACACAGATTACAGGATACGACGCTTGTGCTCCAGTGATGGAGCACCGAAGTTTAGTAGCAAACCGACGCGGTAGCCCGTACCTTTCAGATAGTTAAGCAATTGAGCTTCATCACCTTCAGTCAATGCCTTGATGGCCTTAAGTTCAGTAACCACCTTATCGTCAACTAGGAAATCAGCTCTGAACTCGCCAGCGACGATCTCCTTGTAGCGCACGGCCAGTTTGCCTTGACGCTGATAATGGACTCTATGTAAGTCGAATTCGTGTGCGAGTGCTTCCTCGTAGACCGACTCCAGAAAACCATGGCCGAGAACTCGATGCACTTCCATAGCTGCACCAATTATGGCATATGTCAGATCCTTGTACAGAAACTCCTCTTCCACCATTGATTCTGCCCCTACAATCTGTGCAATCTGTGGTTATCATGCCGTATTAGCAACCTGCCCCTTAACCCACGGATACGTCCTCTCCAACCCCTTCCTGAGCGGGTAATTTGGGCTCCCAACCCAATTTCTCTTTTAGGGGGTGGAATAAAATAAATTAACGTGCAAACCTCTATTTTTCAATATTGATTGAAATCTAAAATACCCAGGTTATATTATCCCACCCCCTGAATCAGTTCATTGTCAGAATTCCTGCCCCTCACTCCCAAAGGCCCTGGAATATGCTTAATGGTTAATTTCTTACCAGCTATCTCCATAATCATTTCAGCCAACTGATTAATGGACACCATCTCTTCAGAACCGATGTTCACCGGTCCGATGAAATCAGAATCCATCAACCGACAAACCCCTTCCACGCATTCATCAATGGATAAAACAGATGATCCTGACATCAAAGAAAAACCTTCCTCATAGTGTTCCTGTTGGCTTTAATATTCGACCAACTTCCTCAAGCGGAACATTTTTTTCCTTAATATTTCTTTCGATATCTTCTAATTCTTTCATTGTTCTTCGGTCATAATATCTCTCACCACAACTATCACAAACCAGAACCTCAATAGAAACAAAAGCCACATCCTTCCCAATTCTAATTTCTTCTTCCACCTTCTTTTTCTTAATATCAGGACTGTTGCAAATGATACATTTCATCTCTTCCTCCTCTTATAGTCGATCCAACGCTCAGGATCAGGTCGATAGACGGTTACTACGATAACCCAGTCGTCCTCTTTGGAGTAAGCACAAACCATATGAATTGGCCTTCCTTCCGAAGTCTTTCCGAATAACAAGATACTGGGATAAGGCTGATCGTCTTCATACCTCTCGATGATTTCTCCATGTACTACTGCCTGATAGACTTCCTCTTCTGCGATAAGACCGTATTCTTCACCTCTCATTTCTTTCCTTGCATGAGCTGTATACAGGACTCTATTTTCTATGAAACATCTCTGAATGGTGGCTAACAACGCTCGCCTTTCTTACAATCAATGTGTCCACAATTTTGCCGCCTGTCCCTCAATCCACGAATACGTCCTCTCCAACCCTTTCCTGAGCGGATAACCCCGGCGCCCAACCCAGTTTCTCTTTAAGGGAGTGGGATAAAATAAATTAACGTGCAGACCTCTATTTTTCAATATTGATTGAAATCTAAAATATCCAGGTTATATAATCCCACCCCCTGAATCAGCCTGTTATCCGAACTCCGTCCCCTCACTCCCAACGGCCCAGGGATATGTTTAATGGTTAATTTCTTCCCTGCAATCTCCAACCACAGCTCTCGGAGAGCCTGTCCTGAGCTTTACCCTGAACGCAGTGAAGGGGTAGCTGAACCATTCACCATCCGAAACTTGTGGTGAGCACTTCGTCATAGCTCAGTGTAAACTCCGTCGAACC
>CAZPNF010000330.1:0-3141 GCA_964587715.1 uncultured bacterium
GATGATCTTGAGATGTTCCGTGAAAGTCAGAACAGAATTCAGTCTATGGCATTGGTTCACGAGAAATTGTACAGGTCACCAGATCTGGCAAGAATCGAATTTGGTAGATATGTTGAGGATCTATCTCGTGCTCTTTACCGTTCGTATGGAATTGATCCATATAAAATTAGACTGAACGTCAAAGTTGAAGATATACATATTGGGATTGGTTTTGCAGTTCCGTGCGGACTGATTATTAGTGAGCTTGTTTCCAATGCTTTGAAATATGCTTTTCCGCCGTCCTGGGAAGGAAAGGGAAAAGTCGATATTATCATTCGTTCAACTGAAAAGGGTGAGATAGAATTGATAGTTCGCGATAATGGCATTGGCTTTCCCAAAGAGCTGGATCTCCGGGAGACGGAATCTCTTGGTTTGCATCTTGTTCATATTCTGGCAGAAGAGCAACTCGGTGGAAAAATCAAGCTGGATAGAACTAGAGGAACAAAGTTTCAGATCAGGTTCAGAAGTCAGGAGGTGTAACTAAGTTTAATTGGACTTTTTTGTGGCTGTAATAACTTTCCCTTTGAAAAGGGATTTAGGGGATGTGTTTGTTTGAGGGGAGTTAAATGGATACGGTGCTTTATCCCTCGACTTCGCTCGGGATGAGGTTTTTCGGCTACCCCTTCACTGCGTTCAGGGCTTCGGCTCAGGATACAATAAGCTCCCCCTTTGAAGGGGGATTTAGGGGGATGTGAAAAAAAGTAAGTTCAGAACAAACCATTTTGGGGTAGATGTTATGTTAAAGAGTTTTAAATCAGTTATAGCTGAAGCAAAGAAAAGAAAAGGTAACAAGATTGTTGTTGCTGGAGCAGAAGGAAAGGCTGTATTAGAGGCTCTGAAAATTGCACATGAAGATGAAATTGTGGAACCAATCCTTGTGGGGAACAAGAGTAAAATAGAAACAATAGCAGAAGAAGTTGGGTTCAACTTAAAAGATGTTGAACTCTATGATATGAGCAATGAACAGGATATAGCTGAAAAAGCAGTTGAACTGGTTCATTCTAAGCATGCCGATGGTTTGATGAAAGGGAAAGTTAGTACACCAGCGCTTTTGAAAGCCGTGCTGGATAAAAGATTTGATCTTCGAACGGACCGTCTTTTGAGTCACATAGCAATTTTAGAAATCCCTGCGTATCACAAATTTCTTTTAGTTACAGACGGCGGCATGGTTATTCAACCAACTTTAGAACAGAAAGTTGGTATAATTAAAAACGCTGCAGAAGTTATGCAAAAATTGGGGGTTGAAAAACCCAAAGTTGCGGTCTTGGCTGCCATAGAGAAAGTTAATCCAAATATGCCAGAGACAGAAGATGCAGAAATCTTAACAGAAATGGCAAGAAAGGGGGAATTGGGAAATGTCGAGGTGGAAGGACCATTGGCCGTTGATATAGCTCTCTCTCCAGAAGCAGCTCGTCTCAAAGGAGTGGAAAGCCGGATTTCAGGAGATCCTGATATTTTCCTCGTTCCCAATATAGCGTGTGGTAATATTTTTGCCAAGGGAGTATGGCATCTTGCCAATGCAAAGATTGGCGGTTTAGTTGTAGGCGCCAGGAAATCCATTATATTACTCTCCAGGTCGGATGATGCTGAAACAAAATTGAATTCTATTGCTCTGGGAGTTGTTACGTCCTGAATGAGAAGAGTAAAATACCGGTTTGCTGCTGACGTGTCCGGTATTAATACAAGTCCAGCGACGTATAGAATTAATCCTTCAGGATTTCATGAATGTCAATAAATAGTGTAGGCAAGGACAATTGCCTTTACCTACCCGGAAATTACAAACCTGCATTAAACTGCATCCGCAACACGCCGGAAATGGAAACCATAAATCGCCATTGTCATGGCAATCGGAAACTTCTTCGGACATTTAAACAGACTCAAAAAGAGGAGTTTCCAGTAATAACGTTTTCCTTTTTCTGCGATTCCCAGCTTCCACAGTGATTTAAGAAATGCTCTAATCTCGGGAAATGTTATTCTTTTAGATGCATTTGACGGTGGATGATAGTCACTGAGGAAGGTTTTTACACGTTTATAATATTCCTTCTGTGAATAAATCGTTTCGAGTATTTCTTTGTAGCCTTTTATTAACTTTTGGTAACTCATTTTGGGGATAAAGTTTATTGATCCATCCATGTTGTCACCGCTCGTGATGTTTAACAAACGTTTTTCCGATTTCAAACGCTTAAACAGGCGCGTTCCCGATGGTGCATTTAATAAACCTACCATTGCTGTTACAATACCACTTTTTTGGATGAAATTAATCTGCTGCTCGAAAATGTTCGGCGGGTCATGATCAAAACCAACAATAAAACCACCGGATACCATAAGGCCATGATGCTGTAATTTTTTAACGGAAGCCACCATGTCCCGCTGCAAATTCTGGGATTTTCCACATTCGGCAAGACTTTCATCGTTAGGCGTTTCAATGCCGATGAAGGTGGATTGAAACCCGGCTTTTACCATGAGCTTAATCAGTTCTTCGTCATCGGCCAGGTTAACGGAAACTTCAGCCGTAAAAGGAAACGGATGATTTCGCTCCTCTGACCATTCTATCAAAGCTGGAAGAAGTTCTGCCTTAAGTTTTCTTTTGTTACCGATAAAATTATCATCGACGATGAACACACCACCCCGCCATCCCTGCTGGTACAATGATTCCAATTCACCTAGAAATTGTTCCTTACTTTTGGTCCTCGGCCGTCGTCCGTTCAACATCGGAATACTGCAAAACTCACAATTGTATGGGCAGCCACGCGAATACTGAATGTCCATTCCGGCATATTTATTTATCTCCAACAAATTCCATAAAGGTGTTGGGGTTGAGGATAATTCAGGGAATTCATTCGCCGTATAGATGTGTTTTGGTGAACCAGCCTCCAGATCTTTTAGAAATCGGGGCAAAGTGATTTCCGCCTCATTCAAAATGAAATGATCCACGCCAAGGAATTCTTGATAATCTGTTGTTACCATTGGTCCGCCAGCAACAACTTTGACACCAAGCTCATTACAGCGTTTAACAATTTGCTTAAAAGATTTTACCTGAATATTCATGCCGCTTAAGAAAACATAATCTGCCCACAGGATGTGTTTATCTTTGAGCCGGGA
>CAZPNF010000331.1:0-2569 GCA_964587715.1 uncultured bacterium
GCAACATCCAATCCTGTAAAAATCATAGCAAATTTTGGGATCACCATCGTCGTAATTACAAGTAATGCACCAATCATAGCAACAACAACAAATATGGGATACTTCATGGCAGACTTCACTTTCTTCCTTGATTCCTCATCGTGTTTCAGAACCTCAGCCATTCGCTCCAGAACCTCGTCTAAGGCACCACTCATTTCCCCAGCATGAACAGAGTTCACAAAAAGTTTGGAGAAAACCTTTGGATGCTTATCCAGCGCCTGGGAAAAACTTTTCCCCGACATAACATCCACATAAATTTTATTAAGAACTTCTCCCATCTGCCTTGTACTCTGAGAACCGAGAGCCTCAAGGGCAGTAAGCATTGGGACACCGGCTCTCAAAAGTGTAACTAACTCCCTTGCAAAAAGCACTATTTCTTCTGTCTTGATTTTTTTTGCAAAAAGCCCTCCTCCACCACTACTATTCTCAGCCGCCTTCGTTTCTTTCTTTTTCTTTAGTGCAACAGGGCGATAACCTTTACGATAGATTTCTCTGGCGGCACTCTGCTCGTTGGGTGCCTCTAAGACTTCTGTCACAATTTGTCCGGACGGACTAACTGCTTTGTACTCAAATGACGGCATTTCTTAACAACTCCTTTTATATACTTTAAAATAATTCCTCGTTAATTCCTGGATTCCTGATAAAAAATCTCAGGAATAACAATCTTGGTAATTGTTAAAAATCCCTAAATCCCTCAATTCCTCAATTCTTAATTCACAATTCAACATTTAATTACCAATATTTGTAACACGCACGACTTCTTCTAAAGTTGTTATCCCCTTCAGCACTTTAATCCATCCATCCTGTACAAGGGGACGCATACCTTCATCGATAGCTGCCTTCCTTATCGCATCTGCGGAAGCCGACTTCAATATCAATTCACGAATTTGCTCTGTTACTGGTAAAACTTCTGTAATTGATAATCTACCTTTATATCCTGTGTTCCTGCACGTCTTACATCCCTTCCCTCTATAAAATTTTAGGTCTTTGCTATCTTCCAGTCCAAAACTCTCCAGAACCTCTCTGGGCACCCCAATCTTTGGATGATATTCTTCCTTGCATTCAGGACAGATTTTTCTAACCAAACGCTGAGCTGTCACCCCCAGAACTGCAGTTGAAATAAGAAACGGTTCAATCCCCATTTCTGCCAATCTGGTAACTGCTCCTGCAGAGTCGTTGGTATGAAGCGTAGATAGAACTAAATGACCTGTCAATGCAGCCTGCACTGCAATATTTGCCGTCTCAGAATCACGGATTTCGCCAACCATAACAATATCCGGATCCTGTCTCAGGATGGCACGTAACCCCTTGGCAAAAGTCATCCCTGCCTTATAATTAACCTGCGACTGACGAATCAGCGGAAGACGGTATTCAATAGGATCCTCTAACGTAATAATGTTTTTCTCTACTGAATCAAGCCTGTTTAAACCAGCGTAAAGTGTCGTCGTCTTTCCACTCCCAGTAGGTCCTGTTACCAAAATAATCCCGTAGGCGTTGGATAGAAGTTCACCGATCTTTTCAAAAATATCATCCTCAAAACCAAGGTTCTCTAACTGAAGCAATGCTGCACTTTTGTCTAAGATTCTGAGAACTACATTCTCTCCATAGGCTGATGGAAGAGTAGAAACACGAATATCGATCTGCCGACCGTCTTTCAGCCGCAGCCGCATCTGTCCATCCTGTGGAATTCTATGCTCTGCAATATCTAAATTAGATAAAATCTTAATTCTGGATATAACTGCTTCTTGAAGGTTTTTGGGGAGATGAAAACTGTCCCTCAGGATACCATCGACCCGAAACCGCACTCGCAGTTGATCTTCCTCAGGATTGAAATGAACATCGGAAGCTCCTTCCACAATAGCCTGAATCAATACCATATTGGCCATCTTTACTACAGGAGCTTCTTCTGCTAATTTCTCCAGATCTTGAGATGTTGCCTCTGTTTCCTCTTTCTCTTCCTCTGCCTCAATAACCTCTAAAATATCCTGGAATTCCTCGTTGGAAACCTCTTTAGTAATTTCTTCTTTTCCACCATAATATTTATCAATGGTTTCCTCTAAGGCACGCTTTGAGGTAAGCGCTGGAGAAACTTCTAACTGCGTCAACTGGGTAACTTTATCAATGGCTTTGACATCTTCCGGGTTGGTCATAGCAATTAACAAAGTCCCATCAATTCTGAAAAGTGGGAAAAAATTATACTGCCTGGCAACATTACCAGGTATCAAGTCCAGCACTTCTGGATCAATCTCATAGTTCTTGAGATCAATAAAAGGTACATTCCACATCGAGGCTTTCGTTTCTAATATGTTTTCTTCTTTCACTATATTAGATTCAAGGAGAAGATCTTCCAACTTCTTAGACCCGGGCTCGTTCTTTAACTGAGAAAGTAAAGCCTTTGCCTGCTGGACAGTCAAAAGTTTACGCTCCACAAGGGCTTTGGCAAGAGATCTATCGTCTTCTCTTTTTGGTGTAGTCTCCACAATTTTTTTAGCTGTACTAAGCATTTAAATACCTTTGCACCACATCCATG
>CAZPNF010000331.1:2579-3140 GCA_964587715.1 uncultured bacterium
ATTCTGAAAGGTTTATAAAGAAATTCATCTGCCCCTACCTGCTTGCCCATTTTTCTTTCCCCTTCTGTAGCACGGGAAGTAAGTACAATTATCGGAATATCTTTGAATCGTTTATCAAATTTTAAGAATCGGGCAACTTTAAACCCATCCAATAAAGGCATAAGAATATCCAGTATAATTAAATCCGGCCTACGGTCCTTTACTTTTTGCAAAGCTTCTAACCCCTGTGATGCCACATCAACATCATAACCTGCTTTTAGCAAAGGACCGCGAAGTATTTTGACCACTAAAGGATCATCATCTACAACTAATACCTTTTTTTTACCATTAGAACCAAGCGCTGTTTCTTCATGAGAGTCGTCAGAAAAATTAATAACGCTTTTCTCTTCATTACTTTTTTCCATTCTCATTTTTTTAAAGCCTCCCAGACCCCACCAGTATACTACGCACGGGCCAAAACAATCCTGCATACCAATTGAGGATTGCCCCACCCCACACGAGATATACCAGTGTGGGGTGGGGCAATCCTCAATTGGTATGCAGGATTGTTTTGGCCCGTGC
>CAZPNF010000332.1:0-3126 GCA_964587715.1 uncultured bacterium
AACGGGTGGTTGGCTGAGGCCCATCCAAAGCTTCGTCCTGTGGAAAGTCTCAATGCAGGTTTCTATTTAGCAGGATGTGCCCACGGTCCCAAGGATATTCCTGAAACTGTTTCTCAGGCATCGGCTGCTGCAGCCAAGGTGGGTAATCTCTTTGCACAGAAAGAGATCCTGCATGAGCCTACTGTTGTGCCGGTAATTGAGGATCTCTGTGCAGGTTGCGGTATCTGTGTGTCTGTGTGCCCGTACGGAGCACGGGAGCTGGATCCTGAGAAGAAGGTGGTGAAAGTCAACGAGATCCTCTGTGAGGGATGTGGGGCATGTGCTGCAGCCTGTCCGTCAGGAGCTGCACAACAGAGGAATCAGACAGACAACCAAATATTTTCCATGGTAAAAGCAATTCTTAAGGGGTAACCATGTTTGAACCAAAAATTATGTGTTTCCTTTGTAAGTGGTGTTCTTATGCTGGAGCTGATCTGGCAGGTACTTCCAGGATGCAATATGCCTCCAATGCTACTAATTTGAGGGTAATGTGTTCCAGCCGGGTCGATCCACAGCACATTCTTTATGCTTTCAAGCAGGGGGCAGATGGTGTCTTTATTGGTGGCTGCCATCCTGGTGATTGTCATTACGTTGAGGGAAATTACAAAACACTCAGAAGAATTGTCCTCTTCAGGCAGATGCTTGAAACTTTAGGGATAGACAAAAGACGCCTTCGGCTTGAGTGGATTTCTGGTGCCGAGGGGAAAAAGTACGTAAAAGTAATGAACGAGTTCACCGCACAAATACGGGATATGGGGCCTTTAAAGTTAGATGAAGTGAGTTTGGAACCGGCTTCAGGATAATCTTACATTAGACATTAGACATTAAGCATTAAGCTTTCACTCGAGATAGATGCGGTCTTAACAAATAAATATAAGAGGTATTTGTTATGGTTGAAATTCCTGTTGAAGTTAAAAAGAGCCAGAGGAAGGGTGGTTCTAAGGAAAATGTGAGGCAAAGTGCAATGGAAGAAGAGTTAGTTCCCATCTTCATTATGGGAAAGAAATACAACGTACCTGCCTCTCTGACAATTCAAAAGGCTCTTGAATTTGCTGGTTATCAGCTCATAAGGGGTTGTGGATGTCGCGGAGGTATTTGTGGTGCTTGTGGTACAGTATATCGCTTCCCTGACTCTTATCGGATTGAGGTTGGTTTGGCGTGCCAGACTGTAGTTAAACCCAACATGTATATTGCTCAGATTCCATTCTTCCCGGCAAATAAAGCTCCCTACAATATAGAAGAATTGGAACCCACGGGGTCCACGGTGGCGGCTCTCTATCCTGAGATCTTCAAATGTGTTGGGTGCGGCACGTGCACGCGTAGTTGCCCAATGGATATCGATGTGATGGAGTACATAGCCAGGGCAATCCGCGGAGATATTGCAGGTGCTGCAGAACTTTCTTTCGATTGTATTATGTGTGGACTCTGTACAGCAAGATGCCCGGCTGAGGAGGTTCAGTATAATATAGGTATTCTTACCAGACGGCTTTACGGTCGTCACATTGCGCCAAGAGCTAAGCATGCCGAGAAGGTGGTAAAATATATCGAAGAAGGACGATTCAAAAAAGCTATGGACAAAGTAAAGAGGATGAGTCTGGAGGATCTGAAAAAAGTGTACAGTAGCAGAGAAATGGAGCCGGATATAGCTGATGAGTTCTGGGAACCGCAAGATAAGACTTATCTTGTCACAGATTAGAAAATGTTTATTTATTTTTTGGAGAGAGCGTTATGCCTTACACACCAGAATTAAAGAGACTTATCAAGATCGTGGAGAAGACGAGACCGGCGCGTGTGGAGAAGAAAAAACGTGGCGAAGAGTTCCCTCCAATGTCTCTCAAAGAGAGAGAAGATATCCTTAAATACCATCCTGATTTCAAAGATGAAAAACGAGCTGAAATTCTTGTCGGTCCTAACAAAGGATATCGAATTCCCAAGGAAATGGTGAATCTTATTCATGCCAAGAGTCGGGTCGATCCCGATTTGATCGACCTTTCCCGGCCGGACTATGAGACGGATGTGCTCATCATAGGTGGTGGAGGAGCCGGTACAGCCGCAGCTCTCATGGCGCGTGAACAAGGAGTAAAAGTACTCATTGCCACGAAGCTTCGTCACGGAGATGCCAATACCATGATGGCAGAGGGAGGTATTCAGGCTGCTACAAAAAGTGAAAAAGATTCTCCCTATTATCATTACCTGGATTGTCTGGGCGGTGGTCATTTCCAAAATGATCCTGAACTGGTTGAAACTCTTGTGACAGAGGCGCCCAAGGTTATGGTATGGCTTGACAAATTGGGAGCGATGTTTTCCAAGTTTGAAGATGGGCGGTTTAAAACACTTCACGGTGGAGGCACCTGTAGAAAACGGATGCACTATGCCGGAGATATCTCTGGTGCAGAGATCATGCGGACAATTCGGGACGAAGCAAGAAATCATCCGAATGACATCAAGGTCCTGGAATTTTCACCGGCGGTTGAATTCATTCTCAACGATACGGGAGCCTGTGAAGGAGCTGTCCTTTACAATCTTGAGACTGAGGAATATATTGTTGTTAAGGCCAAGGCGACGGTGTTGGCAACCGGAGGATCCGGACGGCTTCACATTCAAGAATTTATGACGACAAATCACTACGGTGCAACGGGAGATGGTTTATTTATGGGCTACCGGGCTGGTATTGCTTTGAAGTTTCTGCACACCGTGCAGTACCATCCTTCGGGTGTTATTTTCCCGGAGCAGGCAGAAGGGCTTCTGATCACGGAGAAATTTAGGGGAGCAAGCGCAAACGTCGTTAACATCGACGGTGAACAATTTGTTTACGAACGAGAACCGCGGGACGTCGAAAGCTCAACATTCATCAGGGAGTGCACAGTTCGTGGCAAGGGAGTTCCCACACCGACAGGTAAATTTGGTGTCTGGCTGGATTCCCCCATGATTGATTTATTAAAGGGAGAAGGATATGTGCGTCGTGAATTCCCTGGTAAATGGATTTTGTTCCACCGATATGAGATAGACATTACCAAAGAACCCATGCTGGTCTATCCCACGCTTCACTACCAGAACGGTGGATTGGAAATCAATAAGAGAGGAGAG
>CAZPNF010000333.1:0-3124 GCA_964587715.1 uncultured bacterium
GTTGTCGCAGAGAACTATATCTTCTGGACTAACACCAGCAGCAATAAGTTTTGTTACCGGTTCAATTATCGCAAGTTTGGCCGCAGCTTCTGGATCTATCTCTCCATAAAATGGGTTGAACCCAACTGCCGCTACTGCACCAAACGGTTTTTCCCGAATAGGAGTGGATACCCAGATATCGTTTGGCATTTTCCCGTTTTCCCCTCCGTACGGACCTAATACAGTTATTCCCTGAACAGTACTGTCGAACTGTGTCCCTGCAGGAGATTGGTCGCAGATGTTGAGGTGTGAGAGAATCGATTTTATCGCAGAAATCCATTGATCCTGACTCTCCAGCAGAGGAGCGGAAAAGTCCGCTTGTTTCTTTTCAGGTTTTTTAATGCCAATTCTGGGAAGAGGACAACTTTTGCGCAGGTCTCTGAAATCTAGATCAACAACTTTTGTTCCTGTAAGTTTTGGGGTAAAAGAAAGACTCTCTGGATCGAGACTCTTTGAATCGTCAAATATAACCTGACACCGTCCCGTGTCTGTGAACTTTCCAATAATAGCTGCAGGGACTTCGTATTCTTTAAGGATTGTCATTGCTTTTTTATGTTTTTCAGGAGGAACGCACAGGAGCATTCTTTCCTGGCTTTCAGAGATCCAGATTTCCCACGGCCGCATTCCTTCTGTCTTAAGTGGAACCCATGCAAGATCGATCCAAACGCCTGTATCCTGTCCCATTTCTCCTGCAGCAGATGAAAGTCCTGCTGCACCAAGATCAGTAATAGCACGAAGACAGTCACTGTTCCGCAGCACAGGAATGGCTTCCATAAATTTTCTTTCTTCAATTGGGTGACCTATCTGGACATGGGCGGCATCTACTGTGGCTGTTTTGCTCGTCATGGAATCAGAGCTTACGGTAGCTCCGTGCAAGCCGTCTCGTCCTGTTGGTCCTCCAATGAGGATTGCAAAGTCTCCTGGTTTGGGACGTCCTTTTTTGGCGCGCTTTTCAGGAATGATTCCAATAGAATGCCCCAGTGCAAAACACTTTCCTCTGTACCCGTTGTGAAAACGGTAAATTGGGAACATCATTGGAATTCCCATTGGGTTTGTGTAGTCGGTAGTGCCGCGAATGGACTCCAGAAGAATCGTTTTGGGATGAAGAGCTCCTCTGGGAACATCAGACCAGTCCATTCGAGAATTTCCCAATCCCATAATAGTTGTTCCCCCAATTGGCCATGCACCCTGACCACAGCCGAGAGTATCACGTATGACTCCGCCGTGTTTTGTCATTATTCCACCGTAGGGACTGACAGCAGTGGGGGAGTTATGTGTTTCACCCTTGATTGTGAGTGCCCATCCATCGTAGAATTTCACTGCACCGGCATTGTCTTCAAATACTGAAAGAACAAGAGGATGATTAATCTGATTTGTGGCATCCCACAGTGCCTGGAGTAATCCCAGACTTTTCCATGTAGTGTGAAAGCAGTGGTCAGACCAGCTCTGGGCAAACATCTCTATTTCAGCATCTGTGAGAGCACGTCCCATTTTTTGAGAGATTTTCTGGATAGCTGCCATTTGATCCATATTTAGAAAAAGACGTCTTTTTTCACTGAGCTGAAGTAGTTGATCCCGGGTTAATTTCTGAATGTCAATTTTTTCTACTGGGCCGGCTTTACCCTGCGGCTTTAGAGTGTCCCATTTTTCGCCAGGTGAAATAATTACCTGAACCTGAGAATTGTAGAGATAACGTGTTACTATTTTCTGAGCGGTTGTTTCATTTACACCAATGAATTGATAGCGATGAGCAATGCGAACCCACACAAGATTTTTAACACCAAGTGCAGCAGATGCTCTGAGAATGGATGGAAGTTCAGGATCTGTAACTGCCCGCTGATATCCAACTTCTATTATTGGGCCTTCGTTTTCATTCAGAGTGGAGTGAGTGGTAATTGTTTCAGCAGAAGGGTGAGAAAAAAGAGGTTTTAGAAGTAAAGCCTCCTCTTCTGTAATTCCTTCCAGTCTGAAAACTCTTTCAATGCGAAGCTCAGAAAGCTCATCAAACCCTTCGGTCTGTAATCTTCGTAGTAAAATCTTAGCTTCGGGATTATCGCCCGTTCTTCTCTGATAGAGAGTGGAAATCAATTTTTCTTCCTCCATTTTGTGCTTTTGTTCCAATCAATTAACAAAGAATTGGGATTCCTAAATTCTAAGCTTAAATTATCAAAATGTCAAGGAGAAAATGGGAAATATCTGGAAAATTAATGATAAATATGGCATGGTTATTGTACGTATTTTTTATAGTGTTTTATAGCTAACTTCTTATGTTTCTCTAAGTTAAAGATCGTTACTTAACTAAACTGAAGGCGAGGCGAGTTTGATGAAAGAAAAAATCCAAAAACTAAATGCTGTTACTCAGAACTTAATTCTTGGAACTATTACAGGAGTAATAGTAGGTTATAATCTAAAGATATTCTTTCAGCATACTGGTAAACCGGATTTGATCTGGCTTTTGTTTCTTCTGCTGGGACCGTTTATCGGATATTTTAGCGGCAAAGAACGGCAGCGGATAGAAAAATTAAAAAAGGAAAAAATAACTCTAGAAGAAAATTTAAGTTCTGTAGAAGCTGCTCTCAATAAGTCTAAAAAAAAGTATCGTCTCTTAGTAGAGCGTGCAAGTGATGCTATTTTCCTGACGAGTGCAGAGGGTAAATTTATCTTATTTAATGAAGCTACGTCTCTTCTTTCTGGCTACAGTAAAGAGAAACTTAAAAAGATAAATCTTTCTGATTTGCAGCTTGAAGAGACCTCGGAGAAAGATCATAAGACATGGTTGGACAATGGAATTTACCGGTATGAAACTAAATGGAAAAATAAAGATGGGAATATAGTTTATCTTGAAGTCAATGCTAAGTGGATTCAGTTTGCAGAACATAGATTGATATTACACATAGCTCGTGATGTTAAGCGCCGCAAAGAATTTGCTAAGGAAGAAAAAGCAGCAAGTATTGGTCGTTTTCAAGAAAACAAATTAGTTGAGGTGGCATTGACTAATCGTTCTCTTTATGACCGGATGTTGGTTCCTGTAACTGCTACTGCCGGAACAGTTCAGTCTCTAATGAAAAAATATCCAGAAGAAGCG
>CAZPNF010000334.1:0-2004 GCA_964587715.1 uncultured bacterium
AAGAAATTGATGGAGACACGAAAAAGGGAAGAGGATGATTTCCGTAAACTGGTAGCCAGTAATCCAGAGTGGCAGAAGGAGTATGGAGATGCTTGGAACACAGTTAGCCAGGTGATCGAAAAACAGAAAGAAGTAGCCACAGAGCGTTTCTATCACCAGATTATTGGTTCTCGTCTCACAGGGATTGCTTCGACTATTGTGTTTTATGTGGAAGAAATAGAAAAACCAGATTCAGAGCGTCTCGAAGGGTATCATGAGTCTCAATTGAATAGACTAAAGTTTCGTCTCTTTTCTCCAGCTCCTATCTATCGTGATATGGAAGAGGCAAATCTGGCTGGTGGTTTACAAATGTCATTGGAAGCCCTGGGTCCGGAGGATCCGTTTATTAAACTGGTGTTGAACGGTCGTTCTCCCGAAGAAGCAGTAAAAGAGTTAATCGAAGGAACAAAACTCACCGATGTAAAGTTTCGGGAATCCTTAGTAAAAGGCGGTACAAAGGCTGTGAAAAAATGCAAGGATCCTTTGATTGCTCTGTCCCGAAAACTTGAGCCAATGATGCGGAAGGATAGAGAGTGGAGTAAAAAGTACATAGAGAGTGTCCTTACACCTGCGACGGAGAAAATTGCTAAGGCCCGATTTGCAGTTTATGGAAAAGATGTATATCCTGACGCAACATTTACACTTCGGTTATCCTACGGAACTGTCAAAGGTTATCCCATGAATGGAACAAAAGCTCCTTACAAAACAACCCTGTACGGATTGTACGATCGGGCTTTGAGTTTTGACGCTAAGGGAGAGTACAGTTTGCCCAAGCGTTTCTGGGAGAGAAAGGATAAGCTCGATCTTTCTACTCCTGTTGATTTTGTTTCCACCTGTGATATTATTGGCGGGAATTCAGGGTCTCCTGTGATTAATAAAAAAGCTGAAGTCGTTGGTTTGATTTTTGATGGAAACATCGAGAGTCTTCCCGGACGATTTCTCTACGACGAGCAAAAAAGTCGTGCAGTGGCCGTGCACACTGCTTATATCACAGAAGCTCTCCGCAAACTCTACGATACTAATTCCTTGGTAGATGAGCTTGAAGGAAAATAATTTACCATGTGGCTTGATAGTGGTCTAATCAGGTGGTCTCCACTTTAAAAGTGGAGACCACCTTTTTTAAAAATTTGGTTTTGAAAATGCCAGAGCTTCCAGAAATAGTTATAATTGCTGAGCAGATGAATCGCATTTTGCCCGAGAAAGAAGTCGGGGATGTTTCCATTTTCCAGCTAAAGTGTCTTAATCGGCTGGAGAAAGATTATCATAACCATCTTTCCGGGAAGATTATTAAGACTGTAAAGCCTCTTGGGAAATGGATAGAAATAAATTTAAATGAAAATGATCGTTTGCTCATCAATCTCGGTATGGGAGGTGAAATTTGTTATTTGAAGGTCAACGAATCTCCCCCGGAAAAAAGTCGAGTCATCCTTCGCTTTACTGATGGAACAGGTTTTTTTATTACGCTCTGGTGGTTTGGCTATTTTCATCTGGTTTTGAATGGAGAGAGTCATCCCATGACTGACAGCTTGGGCCCTGATCCACTGGCGTTGTCTTATGAAAATTTCAAAGAGATTCTTCATGGACGGAGGGGTGGGATAAAGTCCTTTTTGTTAAACCAGAAGCGAATTAGAGGAATAGGAAATTTTTATATCCAGGAAATTCTTTTCCGAGCACGTCTTCATCCATTACGGGAGATACAGTCCCTCTCCTGGGAAGAAAAAGGGAAATTGTTTAATGTTGTTCAGGATGTTCTGAAGAATTCAATAGAGTTGGGATCAAGTTCTTACGAGCTTGATTTTTTTGGTAGAAGAGGTAAATACAGATTAGATCAGTCTATTGCTTATAAAGAGAATGCAATTTGTCCTGTTTGTAAATCTAAGATACAAAAAATAAAAACAGGCTCGACCATGCAGTATATATGTCCGAAGTGCCAGAAGTTGTGAATGATTTATTATGTAATTGGGC
>CAZPNF010000334.1:2014-3115 GCA_964587715.1 uncultured bacterium
GCTTAGAAGATTACTCGATTTCGTTTTTTTCTGTGTTCTAAATTTCTTCCCGGACCTCGGTGAATATCACATGTATCAGTAGGTGCCATCTCCTTTGTAAAGACTTCATTCCATACTTCAGGGCATGAATCTGTTGCAATCTTTTTAGACTCACTGCATATTTTTAACCTTACTATTCCAGGTGGTTGTGTAAAATCCACCAGAGGAAGTTTGAGCGTATCATAAACCATACGCATGAAAGGAGCCCATATCGGCAGGGCTGTAGCAGCACCAGTTTGTTTATCTCCAAGACTTATGGTCGGGTCGTCAAATCCTACCCATACGCCTGCTGTTATCTGGGGGGTAAATCCAAGAAACCATGCATCGGTAAAATCGTTTGTGGTGCCTGTTTTTCCTCCGGCAGGACGGTAGAAATGATACACGCTTCTCGCTGTCTGCCCTGTTCCTTTATTAATTACTGTACGCAGCATGTCTGTCATAATATACGCTGTTTTTTCACTGATTACCTCATGCCGCTTAGGTATGGCTTGCTCTAAGATATTTCCATTTTTATCTTCCACTCTGAGAATTGCAAACGGTTCTACCCGAACCCCTTTATTGGCAAATACGCTGAAAGCCGAAGTCAATTCTAAAGGAATCACCACATCTGATCCCAGAGCAACCGCATCGTAAGGGTGAATTGTTGTTGTAAGCCCAAATTGTTTGGCATAGGCAACTACTTTTTTTGGGGGAACGAGTTCCTGTACCAATCTTACTGTTACCAGGTTTAGAGAACGTCTTAAACCTTCTCTCAGTGTAGTTGGTCCACCAGTACTGTGGTCGTAATTCTGAGGGCTCCATCTCGTTCCGTCAAGCATTATCAGTACAACAGGCTGATTAAGCAGTTCGGTATCAGGAGGGTAGCCGTTATCGATGGCTGTTGTGTAAACGATAGGTTTAAAGGCTGATCCTGGCTGTCGGTTTGCCTGAACAACCCTGTTGAATTTCGAAGTGTTAAAATCTCGACCTCCGATCATTGCCAGAATGTGTCCATTATTTGGATCCAGAGCTACTAACGCTACCTGAGGTCTGCCATTATCACCATTCTGGTTATCATCGGGA
>CAZPNF010000335.1:0-3109 GCA_964587715.1 uncultured bacterium
AGGGGCTTAGTTCAACCCTCGGCTGCTAAGGACACGGCCTCTACGTTTCTTTTTCAGTTCCAAGTTCGACTTTGGACGACTTTCACCGTCCATGAAAATAAAATTAGTGCGGACTTTACCGCGCGTTCATTTAATATCTAACATGGTTTCGGGACCGGTTTCAGTTGGCCGCGCCTAAGAACCATGTTAGGTGGCTACAAACAGTAGGAGGCTATTGTTTAGTAAGCTGTTGCCCAAGTGAATAATTATCAAACTCGAAGGAGGACTGTCATGAAAACAAGATCGCTTCAAGCTGCTTGCTTGGTGCTAGCCATTTTGCTCATTTTCCCCACTATGACTTCTGGGCAGGAACTCAAACCGGTTCAGCTTTTGGAGCCGCAGATGGACAGCGGTAGACCCCTGATGCAGGTGTTGAAGGATAGAAGGTCTTCGCGCGCATTCAGTACTGAGAAGTTGCCCATGCAGGTGCTTTCAAACATGCTCTGGGCGGCGTTCGGAGTAAATCGCCCGGATTCGGGAAAGCGTACTGCACCATCTGCGTCGAATCGGCAGGAAATCGATATCTACGTCGCCACCGCCGACGGCCTTTATCTTTATGATGCGAAGGCACACGCGTTGGAGCCGGTTCTGGCAGAAGACATCCGGGCTGTGACCGGGCGTCAGCCGTTCGTGCAGGAGGCGCCAGTGAACCTCGTCTATGTTGCAGATTTCTCGAGGATGGGGAAGGCGAAAGACGACGACAAGGTTTTCTATTCTGCTGCTGATACGGGCTTCATTAGCCAGAATGTTTACCTGTACTGCGCCTCCGAAGGATTGGCCACTGTTGTGCGTGGGCTAGTCGACAGACCAGCTCTGGCGAAGGTAATGAGGTTGCCCAACCGGATCAGAGGGTCATCCTCGCACAGTCGGTGGGATATCCAAAAAAGTAGTCATTGGAGAAAAAATCAAACAATGGTGAGTTTGACATCCTGACCACTCAGGCAAACAAAGACGCACCTAAACAATGGTTTTCACTTGACTCAAGGGCTTGGGCGTAATTTTCCAGTTCAGAGCATTCTTTAAAGTTCTGATTCAATCCGAAAGTCCTGAGTGTTAAATCCTTGCGCAAGTGAAATATCGTTATGTGGTAGGAGTCATGGAGAAATGATCTATGAAAAATGCATTAGTACTTTATTATTCATGTTCAAATAATACAAAAACAATAGCAGAATATACTGAAAATGTATTGAAGGAACAAAAATGGAATGTTGAAATCAGTAATCTTGCTTTATTTAATACCTAAAATTCTAAAATGAACTTTATCGAAAAAAAATATAGCTTGATGATTTAAATAATGCATCTTGTTCTTTGAAAAAATCATATTTTCTCCAAGAAAGAAAGCTTCACATTGAGTTATCATTAGAGAAATTGCTATTTCTTCTATCTTGAGGTGTACCTTTCCCTCTGATTGTATTTTTGCCCTTTTGAATATTTTCAGAAAGCTTGAAGCAACTCTTCAAACTGTTTCCATTTCTCCTTGAAGTAGTAATTCTCATAAATCTTCAATTCAAGATACCGACTTTTTTTGACCAACTTTCCAGGAATGTTGATGAACCAATCTCTAAAAGTTGCATGTTCTTCTTTCCAGAACTTCTTAACCTTATATCGCATCATGACTGATAAGTTATAAGCCATAACATTCAATTGCCATAAAATATCATTGGCATGAAAATTATCGGTTAAGGTTTTTGATGCTAAAAGCTGACTCTTAACCTGTTCAATCCAGGTTTCACTCTCAGAGCGTTTTTTATATATTTGGTGAAGCTCAAAAGCGTTTTCTTTCAGATTACTACAATAACAGGCGTATTCATAAACTGGAACCCTTTGTTTCTGTCCAAAATAATCAACAATCTGCCATTCGACTATTGTCCGAATAGCTCTTAATTTTCTTGATTTATTCCAACCATTACACTTATAAGAAAATTCACAAATGGAAATGTTAGGATCATCTGGCAAAAGATACCATTTCTGAGTCTCCAATAACTTCCTTAAATTCTTGAGCTTAACTTTTACCAAATATGTCCATCCTAAACTTTCTAATAGGTCAAAAAGTGCACCTGAAAAGAAACCACTATCAGCTCTGAAAAATACTTTCTTTATATTCGATGGTAGAATAGCTGCTGTCTGTTTAATCAATTCACATATCCCATTTGATGTATACGCAGAACCTGTTCTAAACCATGTATTGACAAGCAATTTTAATTCACTAACAAAAACCAATATAGGATGATAACTCTTAGCTCCTTTTTTATGGTTATTATAACCTTTGGCCGCTCCTTCCTGATTACCATATACAGTAGTTACAGTAGAATCAGCATCAAACGTAATTTCTGTCAGCTGACTTAACTTGAGCCACTTTTTCGTCAACCCAAGATTAAACTCATGAAGTAGGTAAGCACCTCTTTGGCCAAGTGTTTTTAAACGATTGCTAAAAACATCTTTATTCAAGTTCTTTTCCAATCCTAAAAGAGCCATGACTAAAGAATCACATGTGAAATTGGCAATCTTGATAATACGATTCACGCCAGAAAATGAGGCTAAAATAATTGACATGATAACTTGAGCATTAGTAAACTTTGTGGCATTACGCATGATAGTAGGAAATAATCCGTTGAGTTGTTGTCCTAATTCTATTTTATTGAGATATTTCATCAGTGGCGACAAGCCTGCATATTTTGTCAACATCGTTCCAGTAAATGAATGTTTTACATTTTTGCTTTTGAATTCTGATTTTTTTTGCTTATTTTTCTTCATCGGAAAAGTGATCCTTTTTTTGTATTTTTTGGTTTTATTAACTTCTTAAATATAATAAATTTGGATCACTTTTCCTAATGTTTTATTTTAGAATTTTAGGTAATACAAAAATTTTTTTTAAATATCGATTTATTAATTGTGGGCGTTCCTGTTCAATATTGGGAAATGCCTGATGCCGCATTAAGAATGATTCGTAATTTGCCATCTTTTCATAATACGTATGGTTTTGTTTTTTCAACATTTGGTAAATGTGTTTGTAATACTGATCTTTAACAGTTGCCAAAAGACAGTTATTTAAAAACAGACACTTATCCAC
>CAZPNF010000336.1:0-2862 GCA_964587715.1 uncultured bacterium
ATAAAATTGGGTTCCATCAAATTTATCTCTTAAAATTTTTATTACGTCACCGACAGAAAGCTTTTTGTCCGGCTTGATGGAAAAGGGGAAATCCATATTTGGTGTGTCAGGGCTGAATTTTTTGGATGGAGCAGCAAGGTCAAAAAAACGCCACAAGCGGCCTCTCGAACCGTTTGAGCTTGTTGCACTGTATTCACTGGGCGAGTAGGCTCTCTTCCAGCTGAATGGCTTTCCGCTTTCAGGATCATAGTAACTGTGCTCGATGGCATAGGATATAACATTCTTTGATGCCCTAAAATAATCTTTGTTTTTCAGGTCAATTTCCCCGATTCTGGACTCATTCGGACAAATACTGACATGATCGTCCGGAACTCTTTCAGCACACCATAGTGCCCCAGGTTGTTCACTTTCGGGTGTCCACAATGGTCCAACAGGCATGATTTCAAAGATCCAGATCTCATTTGGATCTGATACGGCTAACATCTCTCCTGTATCGGTATGACCGTATCCATATTTCACGGCAAGCTCTCCCATGATTTTTATAGCATCTCTGGCAGTTTTTGCTCTCTCCATGGCTATAAGTGTAAGCGTGGTGATGTCAAATTTAGGTGCAGGTGTATTGTTGTTCATTTGTATACGGTTTCCGATTGTGGATTCTCCTATAGCGACCTGATTGTCATTCATATACCCGAACGCTCCGTGAAGGTAACCATAGGTGTGCTCGACCTGAGGAATTTCGAGTCCGTTAAAGTTGTCCTCAATAGCATCCCATTTCAGACCTTTACATGGTGGGTCGCTTTTATACTGGTCGAAGTAGTAGATCTTACGTTTTGAGTCTGGTTCATGATCTGCAGAAGGTACATAGCGCCAGGTCCAGTCACAGACACCGCAGTCACAGGTATGTGTTGACATAACCGAACCATCGGTTGATGCTTTTTTCCCAACAATTACGACAGTGCAGTTATCAGTCGAAAATTCTTGTGAAGCAGAATTAGAGGTTTTGCATACTTGAGAATACAATGCTTGAGTGTTGAGTAAACCAACAACACTAATAAAAATAACAAAGGCTAAAAAGATTCGTTTTGTCTTCATAATTTCATCCTCCCATTAAAAATGTATAGTTTTGGACTATCGTTCTGAAATAGTAAAGTAATCAATCAGAAAAACTTAATCAAGTCTTTTTTTTTGTTAACTCTCCTGGTTTGGGCAAAGGAATCGGATCCCAGGGAAGGCCATATTTTATAGACAGTCCTTTTATAAATAGGAGATGAATACACGGTATGTTTTGTGCCGCCATCTCAAAAAGTACGCCTCGTTTCTCTTTCGAAGGAATAGATATTTTTCTATTCAAACCAGGTTTTAATTTAAGCGCAAGCCGACTTATTCCAAGATTTGTATAGCTCCCTCCAATATTGATGAAAGCAGAAATTCTACCTTCAGATGAGTTCCCAATATATATTTTCATTCGCATCGATACATTCTTCTGGAGAACAGGTTCATAAATGAAAGGAATCCTACTTAATTGAATTTGTTGAATCAATTGTTCTTTGATATCTGGTTTAAAGTTTTCTCCAATATCTCTTTCACCACCGAGAGATATAGCAGCCGGTTGAACAGTAAAAACACCTTTTCTAAGCAACAGCCTATAAATATCCAGCAAATTAAAATCTATATTGGTTCCCCCATAGGAAGATGCACCCAGCGAAATAATAATAATAGGATATATCTCCATAGCCCTGGCTGCTGCAAGGGTTGCAACCATCAGTGCAGGAAAGGAAGCAGAAGAACCGACAGCAATAGTATCTCCTGGAGTAACACCAGCCCGGTAAAGAAGATGAACAATAAGACCAGCAATGTTAGGATTGGTTGTCGTCCTTTTTGCTCCGAGATGCCCAATAGTTGTCATTAAATCAGAATATTCCGGGCCTACGAGGCCTGTATGATTCGGATCTATAGTATCATCTATCTCCATACCGGATTTATCACAATAGTTCCCTACAACTGAGATCGCTTTCTCCATTATTCGTGCAGCTTTAATCATTCTATCAGAATATGGGAAAGAGCTTTCCGAAGAAAAAATTTGTATCATTACATAAACTACAAGGCTCACAAACCCTGCAGTAGTTACAATATAATTTAATCTTTGATTTTGTAAAATATGAGCTCGCTTTTTGAAAAAAATATTCATTAGAAATCAGGATTTGAAATTTAAAGTATTGTATAGATCACTTGTCCCAATAAATAAATAACAACGGTAACAGTAACAAGAGAAGCTGTCGTTACTATTACGCCCTGTCTTTCAAAGTTATTTGCAATAAGTCCGGGAATAACCCAACCAATTACCCTGAACTCAAGAGAAATCGGAAAGATAAAGGAGAAAATTTGAAGCCCCAGGAAGGTCCAGATTCCTCCTACAAGAATCATAAAAACAAACCTCCTTCTTCCGAAAATAATAAGAAATTGTGAAGCTAATTTAAAACACAGAAGGGTTAAGAAAGCTGCGAACAATGTTCCGACAATACGTGTAGGTTGTTTAATAAACAGAACCAGATAACTTGGAACAATGATACCTCCGGGATATAATCCCGTGATGCCTATGTAAAGCAGTGAAATAAGCAAACCTAAAAAGGCTGTTTCATAACCCATAATCTTCACCTATTTTATTCCAATAGTCAACAAGGAGCCTTCCTGTTCCTCCCATATTACCAAAGCCGAATATCACTGTTCGATCCTCCATTTCAGCCATAATTGTTTCCATAATCTTTTCCGGCTGCTTATCTCTTAAAATATTTATCCATTTTAACTTTCGCTTAACAATTTTAGATTGGGTTCCCGTTACATATACTTTGTTAAAACAGTCAA
>CAZPNF010000336.1:2872-3109 GCA_964587715.1 uncultured bacterium
CTTGGTTCTATCTCCTCTATCAGAGCGAAGGCCCAACAAACCTATAAGCTTATCTGAAGCTGAGGGCAGTATTTTTTTCACTTTTGAGATAACTTGAAATGTAGATTCAGGATCATTCGCTGCAAACCCATTAACGAAGTAGTATGTTTTTTGTGTTTCTTTTGATCGATATTTCCATATTTTAAACTTTCCAATATCATATTTTACTTTTAGTATTCCATTTAATATAATGCTTAG
>CAZPNF010000337.1:0-760 GCA_964587715.1 uncultured bacterium
TTTGTAATGACTGATTCCACTTAGATGTCCAAGGAATTCGCGTATTGTAACAGGCCACCTTTTCCTTGGGAAATAGGGGACATATTTTTGAACTTCATCATCAAGATTGATCTTGCCTTTTTCCACCAGCTGAAGAATAGCAACCGCTGTCATCGATTTCGTATTGGAAGCCAATCTATAACCTGATTTTGCTGTTGCTGGTGTTTTGTTTTCGATATCAGCATAGCAAAATCCTTCTGTCCATACAAAACCATCTTTCATAAAACCGATGGAGAGTCCAGGAATTTTATCAAGCTCCATCTGTTTTTTGACAAAATCTCTGAAGAGTTTTATCTCTTCAGAATAGTTGTTCCTCTGCTGGCTGAAAAGCGACTGAAGAGAAATCAATCCTGTCAGCAGAAAAGAAAACCAGAAGACAAAAATGTGTTTTATTATTTTTCCCCTGGTCATTTTAAGTTCCTCCTCTAATTATTATTGCGCAAGGATTTTCTCAAGATCTTTTTTGCTCACTTTAAGCAGATCAACAGGAGGAAGCCTTTTTGTTAAGAGGCGCCAGTGACTGTCCTTTGTGAATACTTCTTTGAAAATGGGCAGAGCATCTTCTACCATTCCTACATTTGCAAGAGAAACAGCATGCCAGTATTTCATCTCAAGATTACCAGGAAACATATTCTCTGCAGTACTGTAAGCTTTCAGCGCACCTTTTATGTCGTTCTTTTCCACGGCCAGATCGCCCTGATTCATATACTGATAGGCCCTG
>CAZPNF010000337.1:770-3108 GCA_964587715.1 uncultured bacterium
CAGCAGTCGTTTCAGTTCCTTAATCGGTCTGGGGCTGTCTTCCACTCTTAGATCGATAATCCGATCCTCCCATAATTTACCTGTTGATTTACCCCTGACAACTAAAATCGCAGCGGACTGCTTTCCGCGGATGTCACCGCCCTCCCCCTGAGCAGCCTCGAGAGCTGCTATCATTCGTTCTGCCAGAGGTCCCTTGCTTTTCTTAAAGGATTTTGCCATTGCCGGCCAGACACTACTCTTCAGCATCATATTTGCCTGAACTGAGAAATTATCCCCTACAATGTGCCCCGCCTCCAGAATGCACCTTTTCCCTGTATAGGCAGCAACATTTCCTTTTGCATCCACAATGGATAGCTGTCGCACATCTCTTCCTTCATCCGAATCGATTAAGATTTTTAAAACTTGCTGGGCTGTTTTCCCCTGTTTTAATAATTCGAGTCCCAGCGGACCAAAAGAGACATTGACAAAAGATTGTGTAGCAATAGCACCAACACCTGCTTCTGCCCAGGAAACTATTGAACCCACTGAAAACCAGTGAGATTGGACAGCCACACCCATTTCACCTGTCTGTGGATCCCGGGCCACGATCGAAAAAGTGTGAGCCAATGGATCTGACAAACGGTTTTGGGAATAAAGTTTACCGTTGGAAAGCAAAACAAAAAGAATCGAAAACAACAGGAAATACTTTTTCATTTTGACGTTCTCCTCTTTAATGAATTTTTATTTAAATCTGGGGGGGGGCCAGCCTAATCAACCATATAAACAGATACTGAATCAGTTGTTGCGTTCCCCAGATCCTTCGTCGCTTCGCTCCTCAGGATGACAGGATTGACCTTCTTCAACAGTCTCTTAAAGTGAGCTACGATTCTTGTTTTAAGCACTTATCATCCCATCAAAAAATTTGCTGAAATCAACATTCCCACCGGAGAGAATAACTCCGACATTTTTACCTTCTACATCAAGTTTATTAGCCAATACGGCAGCAAGCGGGACAG
The DNA here is from genome assembly GCA_964587715.1 of uncultured bacterium. Classification (GTDB taxonomy): domain Bacteria; phylum Zhuqueibacterota; class QNDG01; order QNDG01; family DSAB01; genus CAYYPT01. Next base: position 1,766 of record CAZPNF010000337.1, read on the forward strand.
CAGAAGAAGGTTCGATAACAATTTTCATACGTTCAAAGATCGTTCGCATACCATTAACTATTTCTTCTTCAGTAGATAGAACAATCTCATCTACCAGGTCCATGACAATGGGAAATGTTTTGTCACCCAGAGAAGTCTTCAGTCCATCGGCAATTGTATTCGGATTCTTGGATGGAATGATTTTTCCTGCTTTTTTAGAGCGAAAAGCATCATCAGCATTTTTAGGTTCGCAGCCTATTACTTTTATTTCTGGCTTTAATGATTTGGCAGTTATGGCTGTTCCGCTGAGAAGACCTCCTCCGCCAACAGGAGCGAGGATAAAATCAAGGTCATTAACTTCTTCCATTAGTTCCAGTGCAGCAGTTCCCTGTCCTGCAATGATTCGATAGTCATTGTACGGATGAATAAATAGAGCACCGGTCTTATCAATAACTTCTTTTGCAGTGGTCTCACGTGCGGTGAGAGTTGGTTCACAGAAAGTGATAATTCCCCCATACCCTTTTACCGCAGCGATCTTTACTGCCGGTGCATTGGATGGCATCACAATTCTTGCCGGAATTCCTTTTTCGCGAGCTGCCAGAGCCAACGCTGCAGCATGATTACCCGAAGAATGAGTTACAACTCCTTTTGATGCTTCCTTATCAGTAAGAGAAAATACTGCATTGCATGCACCGCGAAATTTGAAGGCGCCAACTTTCTGAAAATTTTCACATTTGAAAAAGATTCTTGCTTCAACCATTCGATTAATTGCAGTGCATGTAAGAACAGGTGTACGGTGGATAGTTGAACTGATTCGCTGGTGGGCTCGATGAATGTCTCCAAGATCGGGTCGTTTATTCATTTTTCAACCCCCGCGGTTTCAACAGATGCCACAGCCTCGATCTCAATCTGGAATCCGTGGTGGAGTGGTCCTGTCGGAACAACTGCCCGGGCCGGGGCGTGATCACCAAAATATTTGGAGTAAACATTATTAACACGATCCCACAACTTGATATCTGAGACATAAACTGTGGTTTTGATCACCCGATCTAAACTGCTCCCGGATGCTTTAAGGACTGCAGCTACGTTCTCCAGTACTTGCTCGGTCTGTTGCTCGATCGAACCAAGAACTTTTTCTCCTGTATCTGGATCAATAGGCAACTGACCGGACACATAAACCAGACCATTGTGAACGATTCCCTGAGAATAGTGTCCCGCAGGGGCCGGTGCCTTTGGAGTTGAAATTTGTTTCATGATTCATATCCTCCATTTTTAAAAATTTGCTGGTTCAGATTTGCAATCTGAACCATTTGTTTCCCTTTTTACCACTTTACCAAACATTACGGTTCAAGTTACAAACTTGA
>CAZPNF010000338.1:0-3096 GCA_964587715.1 uncultured bacterium
GTTTCTACTGACTACGATACAGCAGACAAGCTCTATTTTGAGCCGCTTACACTGGAAGATGTTCTACACGTTGTCAATTTTGAAAAGCCTGACGGGGTTATTGTTCAGTTTGGCGGACAAACACCCCTGAAATTAGCCAGAGGACTGGAAGAAAAGGGCGTAAACATTCTGGGGACTTCTCCGGAGTCGATTGACCTGGCAGAGGACAGGGAACGGTTTGGCAGGCTCATTAAAAATGCAGGCATTCGTCAGCCAGAATGGGGAACAGCGTTCACCTTTAAAGAGGCAAAGAGGATTGCTGAAAAAATAGGTTATCCTGTACTTGTCAGACCTTCCTATGTTCTCGGCGGTCGGGCAATGGAAATTGTTTACGACGAAACATCACTTGAGAAATATATTACCGAGGCTGCTTCAGTTTCTCCTGACCACCCGATTTTAGTCGACAAATTCTTAGAAGATGCCTTCGAGTTTGATGTGGATGCCATCTCTGACGGCCGTGAGACTCTGATATGCGGTCTGATGCAGCATATTGAGGAGGCAGGTATTCACTCGGGTGACAGCTCCTGCGTGCTCCCGCCTTACATGCTCAGCGATGAGGACCGCCGTATAATTATCGATCAGACAATTTCCCTATCCGACCTTCTCAATGTGAAAGGACTTCTCAATGTGCAATTTGCCCTGCGCGATGGAGCTATTTATGTTCTCGAAGTAAATCCCAGAGCCTCTCGCACAGTTCCTTTTGTCAGTAAAGCAACAGGAGTGCCGTGGGCAAAAATTGCGGCAAAAATCATAGCAGGTATGACGCTGGAGGAACTCGGCATTAGAGAACAGAATCTCAACCACATGGTAGCAGTTAAAACACCCGTCTTTCCATTTATGAAGTTTCCCAATGTACAAACATATCTGGGACCGGAAATGCGCTCCACAGGCGAAGTAATGGGACTGGATACTACTTTTGGAGGTGCATTTGCAAAAGCCCAGTTTGCTGCGGGATACGGACTTCCCCAGAAGGGAAATGTTTTCATCAGTGTAAACGACAATGATAAAATGTCCGTTATTGCCATTGCTAGACAGTTGTACGAACTGAGCTTTGGAATTCTTGCTACACAGGGCACATTCAAAGCCCTGCGGCATGCAGGAATACCGGCAAAATCAGTGTTCAAAGTGGTTGAAGCTAGACCTAATGTTTTAGATTTGATTATCAATGGAGAGATTCAACTTGTTGTAAATACCCCCCTGGGGAAAATCTCTCGAAGTGATGAGTACAGCATTACCAGAACAGCCATGGCTTACAATGTCCCCTGTCTGACAACTCTTTCAGCTTCGTGGGCAGCAGTCCAGGCTATTCGGAGGCTGCAGATAGTCTCCCTGGATATTTGCGCATTACAGGACATGGATTACAGAAAAGCGGCCGTTACAAATACAACTATGGAGGTCTCAGAATGACAGAAAATTTGATGGTATCAGGGGAACATCGTGGCTTTCATCCCGGCACAAAACTCTATAGATTTACCATACTAATTTTTGTCAGCCTTTTAACATTCGGAAGTTATTTTGCTTACGACATAATTGGAGCCATAGCACCCACTCTTATCCAGGACCTGGGAGCAGCTCGTGAGACAATAGGCTCTATGTACACCATGTACAGTATTGCAGCTGTTCTTTCTGTACTAATTGGCGGATTTCTAATTGATCGACTGGGGACAAGAAAAGCCAGTATGATATTTTCCATATTTGTGTTTATTGGAGCTACCATTGTAGCGTTTGCCCACAGTGTTCCAGTGCTTTTCCTTGGGCGTTTCGTTTTCGGTGCAGGATCAGAACCCTTAGTTGTGGCTCAGAGTGCCATCCTCGCCCGATGGTTTAAGGGGAAGGAACTGGCTCTTTCTTTCGGGATAGCACTGACAGTCAGCCGGCTGGGCACAATGTTCAGTTTCAACACTGGAGAGTTAATAGCCAGCCATTTCGGTGGGTACAGATATGCTCTCATGGCTGCTGTACTCTTCTGTTCAGTTTCGCTTCTGGCAAATATCGTGTATGTAGTAATGGACAAACACGGCGAAAGTGCTTTGAAATTAAAAGATGAAGAAACAGAAGAAAAGATTGTGCTCAGGGATATTAAACAGTTTAAGCCCAGTTTCTGGTATGTGACAATGCTCTGTGTAACCTTCTATTCTGCCATCTTCCCATTTACAGCACTTTCAACAGATTTCTTTGTTGATAAATGGGAGATAGCCCGTGTCGCCAAAACTTCAGGAGGCTTTTTGTACCAGATCTTCAACAATTTCTTCCACATGTTCAGTACAGCAGGAGGGATAACCTCAATTATTATATTTGCATCCATGATTGCAGCTCCATTTGCCGGGCATCTTGTTGACAAAACAGGTAAAAGAGCTTCTTTAATGATAGTAGGATCCCTGATTATGATACCGAGCCATCTGCTCATGGGAGTTACAAAAATATATCCTGCATATCCAATGGCATCGCTTGGGATTGCTTTCGTACTCGTTCCTGCTGCCATGTGGCCGTCCATTCCGCTTGTTGTGAAAAAAGAGCACGTGGGAACAGCCTTTGGACTTATGACAATGATTCAGAATATAGGACTTGCTCTCTTCCCGTATCTTAATGGAAAATTCAGAGACTTGACTCATTCTTATACATCAAGCATGATAATGTTTGCTTCCTTAGGACTCTTCGGTTTGGTTTTCGCACTTCTCTTAAAAAGAGCAGATGCAAAAGCAGGCGGTGTTCTGGAAAGAGCCTGATTGAAAATGTAAAGATCAAATATTAAAGCTTGTCCTGAGCAGGGCCGAAGGATGGAAAATGACAAATCAAAATTCAAAAGGAGGTTTTACAATTTTGTACTAAGACTTATAGAAAAATAATTTTACATTTTTACTTGTGATTTTGCTATTTGAATTTTGACTTTTAATTTTCGGGTAAATTATTTACAAAAATGGGTAGATGAGAGCCTCTGCTCTCACCTTGTCTTAATCTCTATTATAATTATCTAGCGAAGCTTTGCCTTAAACCGACGAGACGTACACAAATGATTTTTTTGTGTAATTAAAATCTGGAGATTAAACATCAAAAATC
>CAZPNF010000339.1:0-3094 GCA_964587715.1 uncultured bacterium
CCTCAAGAATTATTTATAGGAACTAACGTTGCACTTGAAACTTGAATCCACCTTATAAAAAATATACGGATGAGGAAATTATTCATGCTGTTGATGATCTAATCAAGAAAGGATATATAATTGAGAAAACGAAAGGAATTTATATTTTTCGTAGAGAAATATTTTTTAAATTAAAGAACCATTTTAGACTATCAATATTTTTTAGATTTGAAAATGTAATGAACCAAATTTTCATTTTAGCTTTGGTCTTTTTATTGATCTTCATCGGTGGAAAGATATTTGAGAAAATAAATCCTGATAAATCATTTATTCGAATAGGTACTTCAAGTATAAGCAGTACAAAAGAATTTTCGAATAAAGAATTATCAAATAAAATAATTCTGTTAGAAAATAAATTTGCTGATTTAGATTCCTTAGTGTATAAATTGGATGAATTACCATTAAACCTTAGGATATCAAAAGAGATTATTAGTATTAAAGAGGATTTAACGAATACAAAGCAATCAATTAATAAATTGAATAATCTAATTTCTGATGATCCATCACGAGTGTTAGAAATTAGTTCCCTGCAAAATAAACTTAACACACATATTAGGATTACCGAAGATAATATGCAATCAATATATCGTGAGCTTGATAGAGTTTCATCATACAATAACACAATGATTATTTTAGTAATCTCATTTTTGACAACTATGTTAACTATTAATTATTTCTATTTGAAATTTCTCAGGAAAAGGAAAGTCGAATCCTATTAATTGATATTAATGTTTATAAACCACGGTTGCTAAGGACGCGGCCATAACGCATCATTTTCAATTTTATTTTTGTCCCGCAGTGGCTCTGCCGCTGCGCGCGGGAAACAAACGTGAGATACAGTGCGTTAAAAATAATGGTTCTTATCCAGAATATGTGGAGAGAGGAATAAAAAGACACAACTCATGTGTGTCAGTAATCCGTCAGTTCAGGAGGAAGGACAATGAGATTTAATATAACGATAAATCGTGATGAAGATGGAGTGTGGATTGTCGAATGTCCTTCGATTCCCGGATGTGTTAGTCAGGGAAAAACAAAGGAAGAAGCACTGAAAAATATAAAAGAAGCGATTCAATTGTGTCTTGAGGTTAGGGCAGAACGCGGGCTCCCATTAACAATCGAAACTCGACAAGTCGAGATTGCGGTGTAATGTTCTCTCTTCCTACATTGAGTGGACGTGAAGTTGTCCAAGTATGGGGAATAAACTGATAAAACCTTTGTAATTGACCTAAATAATGACTAAATTGCAGTCAACACAAGGAGAAACAAGATGAAGTTAAGTGAAGCGATAAAACCGATCAGTTATCTAAAAACACACGCTTCCGAGATTTTGAGGGATATTTCAAACAACAGAAAAACCATGGTTATCACTCAGAATGGTGAAGCAAAAGCTATTTTACAAGATATTCGGGTGTATGAGCAAATGCAGGAAAGTCTTGCATTATTAAGAATATTAGCAATGAGTAACAGGAATAGAAAAGATGGTAAATATAAAACTATTGAACAATCATTCCAAGATATTAGAAAAAGAATAAAAGAAGACAATCAGAATGAAGTATGTTGTTGAGTCAGATGTTTATATACATTGTGTCTTATTGTCCCGCAGTGGCTCTGCCGCTGCGGTGGGAAACAACTTAAAATGCAGTGCGTTAAAAATAATGGTTCTTATCCAAGGCAATGAGTAATCAAAATGAAAACATTTAAAGTGGACAAAACAGTCGTTAAAAAAGTAAAAATAGATGAAGCTCAATGCGATTTTTCTTTTTGGCAAACTCAATCTTACGAGCAGCGTCTTGAAACATTGGAAACTATTAGACAAGTTTAATATCAGGAGTAAGTTTCAATGTTGTGCGAAAAGTGTCACCAGCGGGAAGCAGTGGTAAAATTTACTCAGGTGATTGGCAATAAAAAAACAACGTTGAATCTTTGCAAAGTTTGTGCAGAGAAAGAAGGTTTAACTGATCCCATGCTTGATATTTCTAAAGTTTTTGGGAAATTAATTATAGCAATTTTAAGCGAACACTTAATGTCAGAACTTGACCATCATGTAGATAAAGGAGAAAAGGAGCGTGTATGCAATGGGTGCGATCTTTCCTGGGCAGATTTTATGAAAACAGGCCGATTGGGATGCCCGCAGTGTTACGATACCTTTCTAGGAGAATTAAAAGTTCTCACTCGACGTATACATGGAAGCAACAAACATATAGGAAACCGTTTACCTGTGCAGCTCGGGCAGAAAAAAGAATCCGTGACTTCTTTGAAAAAAAAACTCCAAAATGCTGTCAAGAAAGAGGAATATGAATTAGCTGCAGAATTGAGGGATCGCATACGGGAAATTGAGGGGGGAAATAGGTAGTTTATGCCCATGCCATATGTAATAGACAAAATGATTCAACAGGTAGCAACCTGGTTATCTGGAGGAGGAAAAGACTCTGATATCATTATTAGCAGCAGGGCTCGATTGGCTCGGAATTTGCGGGATATTCCTTTTGTCGATAGGGCTACAGAGGATCAGCAAAAAGCTGTTATCTCTGCTGTTCTAATGGCTGCAGAAAATACAGAAGAATTGAAAAATGCATATTATTTTGAGATTTCTTCTCTTGAAGAGCTGGATCGACAATTTTTTGTGGAGAGGCGGCTCATCAGTTCTGATTTTGCGGAAAGAGAGAATCCCAGAGGTTTATTGGTTACGGAAGATGAAAAACTCAGTATAATGATAAACGAGGAGGATCATCTTCGTATTCAAGTGATATTTCCAGCTTTTTCTTTGAGCAAAGCATGGCAAGTTATTCACCAATTGGACGAGGAGCTATCAGTTAATTTAGAGTATGCTTTTTCTGAGCGATTTGGATTTTTAACTGCCTGTCCGACTAATGTAGGCACAGGAGTCCGGTTTTCTGTTTTCATACATCTTCCCATGCTTACTTTTACGAAAGAGATCGAGAAAATATTTGCTGAAATGATTCCTGCCGGTATTACTGTGCGTGGTTTTTATGGCGAGGGAAGTAAAATAATAGGTAATTTTTTCCAGATATCCAATCAATATACACTTGGTTGG
>CAZPNF010000340.1:0-3090 GCA_964587715.1 uncultured bacterium
AACTTACTAAGGAGAAAACGATTCTCGAGCCCACTTCAGGAAACACTGGAATAGCATTGGCAATGATTGGGGCTGCAAAAGGATACAAAGTAAAACTTCTCATGCCTGCCTGTGTCAGCGATGAAAGAAAAAGCGTACTTGAAGTGTTCGGTGCTGAAGTAATATTAACTCCTGGCGAAGAGGGAACAGATGGTGCTATAAGAAGAGCTTTAGAAATACTGGAAAAGGAACCTGAAAAATATTTTATGCCGAATCAGTTTGAGAATAAATACAACCCCCTTGCCCATTACGAGACAACTGGTCCTGAAATATTTTCCCAAACCAGCGGTAAGGTCGATGCTTTTGTGGCAGGAATGGGAACTACTGGTACTCTTATGGGTACAGGAAAATTCTTAAAAGAAAAAAATCCTGTGGTCAAAATTGTAGGAGTAGAACCTGAGAGGAACCATAATATTCAGGGGCTTAAAAACATGAGTGAATCGATCATACCAAAAATTTACAATCCCGGACTTCTTGATGAAAAGATCATCATAGGAGATGAGGAAGCATTCGAGATTACAAGACAGCTTGCTACAAAAGAAGGATTATTTGTTGGCATGTCAAGTGGAGCGGCAGTAGCAGGAGCTCTTCGCTTTGCAGAAGGGATAAATGCAGGAACAGTAGTAGTAATTCTGCCGGATAGAGGTGAACGTTATCTAAGCACTACTCTTTTCAGATCGGTATGCGGGAAATGTCCTCCATAGGAGCGGTTAGATGAATTTGCTGGATAAGATTGTTTTCAACAAGAAGTTGGAAGTAAAGAAAAAGAAAGAAATATTTCCTCTTAATGTGATAAAAGAAGCAGGATTTCCTGAGCTAAGAGATTTTAAGGCTTCTATTAAACATCAGGGGATTTCTATGATAGCAGAGATAAAGCGGAAGTCTCCTTCTGTTGGAATAATAAGGAAAAATTTTGATTCTGTTGGGATTGCCAGAACTTACGAAGAGAATGGAGCGAATGCTGTTTCAGTCCTGACTGATGAAAAATTTTTTGGAGGGAAAGATGTGTTTCTCACTGACGTAAGGCAATCTATTGATCTTCCAGTCTTACGAAAAGAATTTGTTATTGATCCATATCAGATTTATGAATCCCGTTTCTTAGGAGCAGATTGTTTACTCCTCATTGCAAGAATACTGAGTTCAGTTCAGATAAATGATTTTGTCCAGATAGCAAGGAGTATTGGATTGGCTGTTCTTGTTGAGGTTCATACATTTTATGAACTTGAAAAGGTGTTGAATACCAGTGCAGAAATCATAGGGATCAATAACAGAAATCTTGATACACTTGAGGTCGATATAAAAAATTCCCTTGAACTTATTAAGATGATTCCTGAAGGGCATACAGTAGTGAGTGAGAGTGGAATCAAAACGAGGGATGATATTATTGCATTGGAGGAAGCTGGTTTCGATGCAGTGCTAATTGGTGAGTCACTTATGCGAGAGGGAAAAATCGGCGAGAAGTTGAAAGAATTAATAGGTGAAAGATCAATATAAGCAGTGAAACACACGTTGGTTAAAATATGCGGCATTACCACTATTGATGATGGACTCATGGCAGCAGAATATGGAGCAGATGCTTTAGGATTTGTTTTTGCTGAATCTGTGAGAAAGATTTCACCGCAGAGGGCAAGAGAAATCGTTAGAATGCTTTCTCCTTTTATAACAACTGTTGGAGTGTTCATGGATCAGAACATCAACTATGTTAATGAAGTTACAGATTATACAGGTATCGATGTTGTGCAGCTTCACGGAGAAGAATCCCCGGAGTATTGTAAAAAAATCGACAGAAGGATCATTAAGAGAATAAAGATAGATACGTCCGATACCTCTGAAACACTCCTTGGGAAAATGAGTATCTATTCTGTCTCTGCATTCCTTTTGGATCCAGGAGCAGGAAGCGGGAGAACATTCGATTGGAGAAAAGCTTCAGGTATTGATTTACCTATTATTATTGCCGGAGGACTTACGCCGGAGAATGTCAGGGAGGTTGTTCACCTGTTAAAGCCTTACGGTGTGGATGTTTCATCCGGTGTGGAAAAATCACCAGGTAAAAAAGATGGAGAGAAGGTAGCCAAATTTATTAGGGAGACAAAATGAAGCAAACTTTACCAGACGAGAAAGGTCATTGGGGGAGATTCGGGGGAAGATTTGTACCTGAAACAGTAATGGGAGCGCTGTACGAGCTGGAGAGAGAATATCTTTCCCTTAAAGATGATTCAGAGTTTCAAAATATGCTGAATTCATATCTTAAAGATTACGTTGGAAGACCAACGCCTCTGACTTTTGCCCGCAGGCTGACTGAAAAATTGGGAGGCGCAAAGATCTATTTAAAAAGAGAAGATTTAGCTCATACAGGCGCCCATAAGATCAACAATACTGTTGGTCAGGTTTTACTGGCAAAAAGGATGGGCAAAAAAAGAATCATTGCTGAAACCGGAGCAGGGCAGCACGGTGTAGCCACTGCTACTGCCTGTGCGCTGTTCGGACTTAGCTGCTCTGTTTACATGGGGTCCATAGATATGGAAAGGCAGTCGATGAATGTTTTAAGGATGGAGCTTCTTGGAGCAGATGTTATAAGTGTGGATTCCGGCTCAAAAACTCTGAAGGATGCAATTAATGAGGCGATGAGAGATTGGGTGACGAATATAGAAGATACATATTATTGTATTGGTTCTGTTGTTGGCCCTCACCCCTACCCAATGATTGTGCGGGATTTCCAATCTGTTATCGGGCGAGAGGCAAAAAAACAGTCTATTGAACATGAAGGAAGATTCCCCGACCTCCTGGTAGCCTGTGTTGGGGGAGGAAGCAACGCAATGGGTTTGTTCTATCCCTTTCTCGATGAAGATGTGAAAATGGTTGGAGTCGAGGCAGGTGGATTGGGACTTGCTACAGGCAAACACGGTGCTACACTGGCTCTGGGACGTATTGGAGTACTGCACGGTTCAATGAGTTATCTTTTACAGGACAAAGATGGTCAGGTGCTTCCAACACATTCTGTATCTGCTGGTCTTGATTATCCTGGTGTTGGCCCAGAGCACAGTTATCTAA
>CAZPNF010000341.1:0-3089 GCA_964587715.1 uncultured bacterium
GATGAGTTTGGGTGGATGTTATGTGCACGGCGTAGAGGAGCTTGAATGAAGTAACATGGGGTCTTCAAAAAGGCGGATTCTTTGGCTACTTTCTTCTAAAGAAAGTAGCATACAGTAAATACAAACAGTTTCTGTCCCCCCAACCCATCCCATGCAATCCGCCTACGGCGGATAACGCCCACCCCTTTTAAGGGGGTGTATCAACTGTTCCTTAACTATGGAGCAAAAAGGCAAACCACCCATCCCCGGAAAAATAAATCCAAAATCCTAATATCGAAATACTAAACAAATCTCAAATTTTTCACAAGATCTGTTTTTGCAACCCTTTAATTTATCTCAAATTGAATGCCCCTCATCCCAAAATTTTGGGGGTTACCCTGAAATAAAAGATGGATCACTTTCATTTTGAAACATAAAAGACAAGTTTGAACAATAAATAGGAAAACATTTCCTGTACCAGTAAGAATCACAGCCGTTTTCTTTTTTATAGATTTTACTTAACATGCTTATTATTAGTTGGTTAGTCCGTGAACATGTTGTTATTAAATTGGCTTTGTTAGTCTCTTTTTCAAAGATTTACATGGTATAATATTTGCACTAAACAGAACACTTATGATAAATAAATTACTACAACTCAAGAATCCACTTGTCCTTTTGATTTATGTTTTTCTAATTACTGCTGCAAAATCAGAAGCACAAATCCAGTGGATTACAGATGGAATTAAGGTTGCTTCTTCGGAAACAACATTACCCCATTTAAGCAGTGTTCCAGACAACAACGGCGGTGTTTTTTTTGCTTATGAAAATAATTCTTCTGTGGATATAGATATCTATGCTCAATGGCTCGACGGTTCAGGCAATCTCCGGTGGGGGTCTTCTGGTGTAGTTGTTTGCTCTGCAGGGGGGGATCAAAAGTATCCGTCCATTGTAAGCGATGGTAACGGTGGTATTTTTATTGCGTGGCAGGATGAAGTTTCCAACAAAATTTACGCTCAGCATCTTGACTCAGGCGGTTCGCCTCTCTGGGCCTCCAATGGTATTATTGTCTGCTCAACTACCGGCGAACAATCTCAGGTCAAGATCGTTTCTGATGGACAAAATGGATGTATTTTAGTCTGGAGCGATAAACGGAATGGATCAACTACCGATCTATATGCTCAGCGATTAGATGGATCGGGTAACAGAGTGTGGAATACAAATGGAGTTCCTGTCACAACAGCCTCGGAAAACCAATCAAAGCAGGTAATAATAGGTGATGGTTCAGGTGGTGTTTTTGTTGCATGGGAGGATTATCGTAATGGATACTACAACATTGATATATATGCTCAGTATCTTTCTTCTTCCGGCATCCAAACCTGGGTCACAGACGGAGTAGCCGTTGTTTCCCAGACCAACAACCAGTTCTCTCCAGCGATTGACACTTCGGGAAACAAACTCATTATCACATGGAACGACTCCAGGACTGACAATGGAGATATTTACGCTCAGGCACTGGACCAGAGTGGTACACCTCTGTGGGCTGCTGAGGGTGTTCCGGTTTGTGTTTCAAGCGGCACACAAAACAACAGCAGAATAGTGCATGACAACGAGGGCGGTGCTATCATCACGTGGGTAGACAACAGAACTTATTACGACATCTATGCTCAACGAGTAGACGCAAATGGGAATACACTATGGAGCAGTAACGGCATACCTGTTAATCAATCCTCTGGCTTGCAGTACGCACCTGAAATAGCTTGTGACGGTTCAGGCGGCAGTTTTGTTGTATGGAATGATAATCGCACAGGTTCAAACATAAATCTCTACGCTCAGCATATTGATGGAAGTGGGAATCTTCTCTGGTCAGCGGATGGACTTCCTATTGTTACTGCCGATACCACTCAGCAAAGCCAGACTGTAGTTTCTGATGGATCAGGTGGAATCATAACTCTCTGGCAGGACAGCAGAAATAATAAGAGCGATATATACACTCAACTGGTTAATGACAATGTTTCCTTTGTTAAACCTGCTGCGGATACTTTGTGGAGAGGCAATCAATCACAAACGATTCAGTGGAACTTGCGTTCTTCCATGACTAATTTTGATCATTTTACACTGCGTCTTTCCTCCTCTCCAGGTGATGGATTTCCAACAATAATTGCTCAAAATGTAAACCCAACCCAGTACAGCCAAACATGGACACCCAACTCTATCAATACCACTACTGCCAGGATCAAAATCCAGGCTTATGATAGCAAAGATTCTCTCCTCTGCGAATACGAAAGTGATGAATTTAAGATTGATTCTGATCCACCAGAGGACTTTGATATCGTCTCTCCTGTGAATGGAGCAGCAGTCGATCCAAACCCAACCTTTCAGTGGCAATCTACTACCGACAATCTTTCAGGCGTTGACCACTATGAATTATGGATAGACAATTCCCCTGTTGAAAGCAACCTCCAGACAACAAGCTATACTTTGACTGAACAGCAGAAATTAACAACCGGTTTGCACACATGGACTGTAAAGGCTGTAGATCGTGCAGGACTTATCCGTCAGGCTCTTCATACATGGAGTTTCACAGCAAGTGAAGACATTACCCCTCCAACTCCTTTTCATTTGCTTTCCCCCGGCAATAACACATGGACTTCGTCAACAAATCCTGTACTTACCTGGGAAGCCTCCAGTGACACAGGAACAGGACTCCTAAAATATCAGGTATACCTTGGCGACGAGGTAGTGATAGACAGCATCCCTCCATCAGTAACATCTACCAACGAAATACCTCTGACCCCTGGTGATCATTTCTGGTACGTTCTGGCCATTGACTCTTCACAAAACTCAAGGAAATCTGAAGAAACGTGGACCATCAGAATGGATAACGTTCCACCCATGCCTTTTTCACTCAGCCAACCTCAGGATAACGAATGGATAAATGATGCTACACCTATCTTTACCTGGGAGGCTACTTCTGACACCAGTACCGGGATTGGGCTTTCTGAATATCAACTCTGGATCGACGACAATCTTAAAATTGATCACATTTCAGGGGAAACACCAAGTATAACACTAACTGAGGCTCAAGTTCTTAATGAAGGTATTCACACGTG
>CAZPNF010000342.1:0-3067 GCA_964587715.1 uncultured bacterium
CAAAGAGATGATCAGACATTAATAGTAAAAACTGATCATCTACGAAGTCCTTTGCTTTGTAAACAGAAACACCGTTACCTTTTTCCCATTCAGGATTATAGATATACTCAATATGTACTCCGTACTTTTCTCCATCTCCAATAGTTTCTCTGATCTTTTTTGCCTTATATCCAACCACAATCTTGAAATCTTCAATGCCGGCAGATTTAGCCCGGAGAATTATCCTTTCAATAAGACGTAACCCAAATATTGTGATCAATGGTTTGGGTGAAAACCTCTGATGCAATCTGCTTCCTCTGCCCGCAGCAATTATCAATGCCTGCATTTTATATTTCACCTCCTGTAGAAAAAATTAAAAATAGCATAAATCGACTCACAAACAAATTATCCTTGTACATTATTTATTGCAGGCTACGGGAAACCGCATAGAATTATTTCTATTTTTAAAATAAAATACATCAATTAAAATTTCCCTCTCACTGTAATGATAAAACGACGTATAGGCTCTAAAGAACGCTGTCTCAAAGAATAGTTGTAGTTCCGCAGATTTTTTCCCTCCAGACTGATCTGCAGGGAGTGCAGCTCAAGAATGATTCTTCCATCCATTACGTGCATTGGCACACGCTGGTCAGAGCTGAAAATGTTCACTACCTCTTCAATCCTGCTGGCATATCTGTAATCCATACCGAGAGAAAGTCGCCAGAACCTGATCTTCACACTTGTTACTACTCTGTGTTTCGATCTGTAGTTAAGCATTTTTCCGGTATCAAGGTCCCTTGGGTCTGCAAAAGTATAACCGGCTGTGGCAGAAAGATGGTTGTCAAAAGCACTCCCCATAATTTTTATTTCTGCCCCTCTGTTTCTTGCTTTCCCAAAGTTCTTGAACTGCAATGCCATAAGTTCTGGATTAAGGTCTATAAAGTCTACATCTATCATGTTTCTGTAGCGGTTCCAGAAGAATGCCAGATCAATGATAAAACCCGGGTTAAAGTTTTCTATACCCCACCTCAGAGGATTTTCCCAAAAAGTATGGGTGCTGTTGGAAAACTTTAGATTTACTTTCTGATGTATTCCCGCCTCAAAATTCCATGCTCGTTCTGCTTCTTTAAGATTCAAATTTGGAACTACTGGAAAGCCTGAAACGTTGATGTTTACAAAAACCTCTGCTATGGATGGTGCCCTAAATCCGTAGCCTGCTGAGAGTCGAAGAGAAGTTCCGCTGTAGGGTTTGTAAACCAGTCCCAGCATTGGGCTGATTTGCTGATCAGAAGAAACATCTGTTACTCTGTGAAAATCATATCTTGTGCCGAGTGTGAGTGTCCAGAGAGGCGAAAACTTGAGCTCATCCTGACCGTATAGAGCAAAATCCCACATGTTATGGTTTCCATAGATCAATGATCTGGCGTAGTTGGCAACTATTTCTCCTCCAAATGTAAAGGAATGTTTTCTCCATAAGTAGTCAGTTTGAACTTCTGTATCGATTCGATCTGTGATGGCGTAATCGCGATTATCCTGGAAGAAATTCTGCCAGTGGCACCGGTACGCACTGGCCTTCAGAGTGTAAGCCAACTTTTCGTTTACGCAGTTATTAAAAGTTGCATTAAAATTGGTCTTTGCATAATGCACCCGGTTTCCCAATTCATTAGTAGGTACTTCCATCGGGTGATTCTGGCTGGCCCACTGGAGAAAATCTCCGTGATTGTCCAGCGCCCAGCTTCCTATCATCGTTAAAGACTTTTGTGGGGAAAATTGTACTTTTGCTTTTCCCAGCACGTTCCAGCGTGAGAAATCGCCGTTCTCCTGATACCCGCTGGATTGCTTTCGCCCCACTGTGAAGAGAAGTCCAACCTTTCCAATTTTGCGGCTGTGAGATATATCGATTCCCCCAAAAGAGAGTGTGTGAAGAGGATTTAATTTTCTTAGATGGAAGATCCTGTACGGAAGGAAACGATCTGTCCATCTCCATTCAGGGTAAGAAGGCTCGTCATAAAATCCCCATGTTAGTTTAAATCTGGTTTCAGGGAAAGGTGTTGGGTCGCGGGTAATAATGTTCACCATTCCTGCCATTGCATTAGATCCGTAGAGAGCTGAGCCGGCTCCCTTTACTATTTCCACACGTTTTACTTCTTCAATTGGAATGGCATCCCAGTTGATTCCCCCTGTATCTCCGTTTATAAGAGGATGGCCATCTACCATAAGGAGAACTCTGCTGCCTGCTGACCAGTTAAAGCCAGTAGATCCCCTGAGATCTATCTGACCATCTATAATACCAAAACCAGCAGTGTTCTGGAGAATTTCATCCAGTGTTGTTGCGCCTCTCTCTTGAATCTCTTTCATTGTAACTACATCTACTGAAGTGGGAGCGTCTTCTATGTACTGCTTCCGTTTGGAGGCAGTAACCACAAGAGCCGGTTGTTCTATAACTGTTGGCACAAGTCGAAAAATGATTCTGTATTTTGACCCGGGGAAAATTTGTATCTGTTTTTTTACCTGTTTTTTATATCCTATCATGGAAGCTTCAATGTCGTAAATTCCGATGGGCAGATTTGTAATCAAGAAATTCCCTTCTGTATTACTTGAAGTTCCGAAAAGTGTTTTTTTAACCATTATGTTAACACCGAAGAGAGGTTTTCCTGTTTTCGAGTCGACAACCTTTCCGACAATTCCTCCATTTATTGTTTCCTGGGTTGCTCCGACTTGAACCAGAGCTGCCATGAAAAATCCGAAGAAAATACTACTTGCCAGTTTTTTTATCTTCTGGTTTTTCATTATTTTCCCTCATTTTGAAAAAAGGAGTTTCACGGTTCAGGTTAGCAAAATTTGCGATGATATTAATATTGCCCGTTGTAGCTCCGGGTATTACAGTAACCTGTGTTGGGATTTTACTCTGGCCGTAGCCTATTCCATAATATGCGCCCAACTCCTTTGCACCAAGGAGATAAAAAGGTATATCAGGGAACCAGACTACCATGACCCAGGCATATATGTCGGGGTTGAGAGACAACTGATAGTCATAATGATCAACAAAACGCGGGATAGTGTCGCTGAACGCTACTAAGTTTCCGAT
>CAZPNF010000343.1:0-3065 GCA_964587715.1 uncultured bacterium
TTGAAGATCCAGCCCCATCCGAATTGCCTTATCTACCAGGGGGACAAGTTTCCCTTCATCTTCCAGCTTTGCTTTCTTCTCCGTAGAAAGACTCTGGACTTTGTAAGTAGGCCACAGAGCATACAAGGCCCACAGAATCAGCAAGAGGATGAAAACAGTTTTGGCTACATTTTTACCTCGCATAAGTATCTCCTCAAAAAGATAATAATGGGTAAATTATCTAAGAATTCCTTTTTGAATTTTGATCTGTCATTTTGCATTTTGATATTCGATCTTTACATTTTCTACAGCTTGCAGTTTTACCGCGCTGTGGTTTCCCAAAAAAACGGCTCCTTCTGAAGGAACCGCTAATAATTCAACATCTCAGATTATAAATGTACTTTATTTGTAAACAATTTGCAAGAATTTTTTTACCGATTGTTGTGAAAATAAGCCGTAGGGGTTTGATCAATCAAACCCCTACAATAACGATTCAAGATCAACTCTGGACACTTTCCCCAATTTCATTCCCAGAAAGCGCTCACCTATTTCCTGAAACTGATGGGGAATATCACTCACAAAAAAGGCGTGGTGTGGCTTCATCTTGCCTTCGCTCTCGAGTCCCAATGCTTTCAATCTCTTCTTCACAAGCTCGGCTGTTTCTTCGGCAGAATCAATCATGGCCACATCTTTGCCTAATACATCCTTGATTACAGGCTTCAGAAGAGGATAATGAGTGCATCCGAGAATAAGAGTATCGATCCCCTGCTTTTTCAGAGGCTCAAGGTAAATTTCAGCAACTCTATGGGTCACTTCACCATCCAGCCATCCCTCTTCAGCTAAGGGAACAAAAAGAGGACACGGCTGCGAAATCACTGTAATTCCTTCCTTCTTTTCAGTTAATTTCTTTTTGTAAGTCCCGCTCATGATAGTTGCTTTTGTCCCAACAACTCCAATTCGGTTGTTTCGTGTGACTTTCAAAGCTGCTTTTACACCTGGTTCTACCACTCCGAGAATAGGAAGACGCAGCGTTGCTATCAATTGATCTAATACTACAGAAGACACAGTATGACATGCAGCTACAAGTATTTTGACATTCTGTTTTAAGAGGAAGAAAATATCTTGAAGGGCAAATTTCTCAACAACCCTGGCTGATTTTGTCCCATAAGGAACACGCGCTGTGTCACCAAAATAAACAACACTTTCCTGTGGCAATCTCTTAAAAACCTCACGAACAACAGTCAACCCTCCGATACCCGAATCAAAAATCCCAATAGGTCTGTTATCACTCATATCCTTCTCACTAAATCTCTAACCAATTCCTTTTTCGTACTTTTCTTTAAATCGCCTTACACTCTCGCAAATAGCTTCTGCAATCTTCTGACGGAAAGATCGCGTTTTGAGAAGACGTTCCTCGTAGGAGTTGGAAATGAAAGCAGTTTCCACAAGGATACTCGGCATCGCAGCACCGATAAGCACATAAAAACCTGCCTGATGAACGCCAAGGTCTGGAATCTTGACCAGCTTGTCTAAAGACTTATTTACCATTTGAGCCAGATCCTGACTCTCCTTTAGATAAGAATTTTGGGCAATAGCATTAAGAATGTAAGAAGCATCTTGAAATTCTTCATA
Organism: uncultured bacterium; assembly: GCA_964587715.1. Classification (GTDB taxonomy): domain Bacteria; phylum Zhuqueibacterota; class QNDG01; order QNDG01; family DSAB01; genus CAYYPT01. Next base: position 1,612 of record CAZPNF010000343.1, read on the forward strand.
CGACTTAGCAGAATCCTCCAGTTCAACCACGGAGTTCTCTCTCCTGGCTACTTCCAGCGCCTGCTCAGATTTTCTAATACCAAGCAGATACGTTGCAAACCCCCGAACATTTCTTTTTCTGTTTGCATTGGCATGAATACTTATAAAAAGTTTACCACCGTTGGCATTGGCAAAACGGGTTCGTTCCTTTAAACCAATGAATGTATCTTTATCCCTTGTCATCAGAACATCCACCTTTAACCTTTTCTTGAGAAGTTTACGCAGTCGTTTAGCAATATCAAGTGCAACATCTTTTTCCTTGAGACCTGATCTACCTATGGCTCCAGGGTCTTTTCCACCGTGGCCAGGATCTATAATAATCCGATCAATCAGCCAGCGTTTACGTTCTTCCTCCGGAGAAGTGGTCAATCCCGAAGCAATCTTCCCGGCAGTTCGTAAAGAAATAAGGACCTCTCCTTTATCAACATATACCTTCCGATCTTTCACATCACGATCCAACAAAAATGATACCTGAGCTGAAGTTTTGAATTGGAAGGGAACAATCTTCTTAACAATACCCATCTTCTGATCCGAAGCAATACGAGCCGAGTCTAAGGTGCCTCCATAGAGCGTTACGTTGAGCCAACCCCTGTTAATAGAGGTGGCTATATCTGATATTTTGAAATCTTTCGTAGTTAGAAATCTGATAAGCGAGCCATTAATTTTTTCCTCTACTTCAACACCTGTAATGTTGTATCGAGAACGGCGAATAGTCAACATCCCAGAATCCAGCTGGAAATTAAAACTGGCAGGTAAAAAATCTTTCACTGTCTCTAAAAATAGAGCCAGAGGAACATAGATTTTCCCACCTTCATAAATGGTGGGCAGTACCATCTGATATGCAACATCATCCACCAGCATAAACGGATTCAAGGCAGTAATCTTAATAGCTTTAGAGCCAACTCTCAACACAAGTTTTTTCTTCTGTGGGTTGAAAAAACTTCTTACATTTAGAATACTTGCCAGACTTTCAGCAGAAATATACACAACATTATTTTGTCTTAAGATGGGAAGTGAAGCAGATCTTTTCTCATTTTCGAAGACAACACGAATTGTTCCTCCACTTTGAGAATGCAAATTAAGAACAATAAAAAAAGAAAAAATCCAAGCGGCAATCACGGTCATACAAAATTGCTGCCGATTTATCGTTTTACCAAACTTAATCATCTACCTTCTTTCTTCAATATCTTACTGGCTTTTTTCAGCAGGAGTTTCTCATCCCGTGTCAGATTTTCCATGCCGACCTCGTTAGCCTTATCCAGAATCTGGTCTACGATTCTTCGAAGTTTAGCCAGGTTCTCCTCTTTCTGCCGAACTGTGCGCATCTGTCTTCGCCGTTTCCAATCATAATAATGTTTTTTCAATGCAGAAAAATGCCAGCTGTGTTTCATGTAAACATAACCCACCAAAATTCC
>CAZPNF010000344.1:0-3049 GCA_964587715.1 uncultured bacterium
GCAAGGCATACAAAGCCATTCGTAGCTGTCAATTGCACAGTCCTTCCTGAATCTTTATTAGAGAGCGAACTCTTCGGCCATGAAAAAGGAGCGTTCACTGGTGCTTCATCAAGAAGAATCGGCAAGTTTGAACTGGCCGACGGTGGAACAGTATTTCTCGATGAGATCGGTGATATGAGTCTTTCAACTCAGGCCAAGATACTAAGAGTTCTTCAGGAAAGAGAATTTGAGCGAGTTGGAGGAAATACACTTGTCAAGGTTAACATCCGTCTCATTTCGGCAACAAACAAAAATCTGGAAGAAGAGGTTTGCAAAAGTTCTTTCCGGGAAGACCTTTTTTACAGAATCAGCGTTTTCCCTATAAAACTTCCTCCCCTTCGTGAGAGGAGAGAAGATATTCCCCTCCTTGTTGCCCATTTTTTTGAGCGATATGGTAAAAGAGAAAATAAGACAATAAAAGGAATACAACCCGAGGCTTTGAAGATTTTGCTGAACTACCACTGGCCAGGGAACGTTAGAGAATTGGAGAATGCCATTGAAAGGGCTGTAGTCATTGCAGGATCGCCAACAGTGGGGATTGAGGATCTTCCCCCACATATCGTGACAATAGGACAAACAATAGGAAAAGAAGAAATTACTTACACTGGTGAGGCGCTACCTCAGTGGATTGAGAAATTAGAGATCGATGTTCTGCGAAAAACTCTGTTAGAATTTGAGGGGAACATAACTAGGGCAGCCAAAAAACTTGGCATTGGTAGAGCAACAATTTATCGTAAAGCAAAAAAATATAATTTACCCATATCAAGATAAGGAGACAATCTTTTGGCACAGGTTTCTGATTTTTTAGTAATTGGCAGCGGCGTCGCAGGACTTTCCTTTGCCCTCCGTGCTGCCGAGGTTGGAACAGTAATTATTCTTACAAAAAAAGAACGCGCAGATTCCAATACAAATTATGCACAGGGGGGGATTGCATCGGTTTTTGCTTCTGATGATTCTTTTGATCTCCATATAAAAGATACGCTCACGGCAGGTGTGGGTCTTTGCCATACTGATGCTGTGAATTTAATCGTGCGAGAAGCACCTGAACGTGTACGGGAGCTGGAAAAATGGGGGGCAAGCTTCAACCATTGGGAAGAGAAAGGCCATCCTTTCGACCTCGGAAGGGAAGGGGGACATTCCAGAAACCGCATTGTTCATGCCATGGATCGAACTGGCATGGTGCTGGAACATGCATTACTGGATAAAGTTAGAAATCATCCTAACATTCAGATTCTTGAAAATCACAGCGCTGTTGAATTTGTCACAGAGCATCATCTCATGGGTGGTGGGAAAACACAGGAAGATGAAATCCACTGCTGGGGTGTTTATGCACTGGATGGGAAAACAGGAGAAGTAGAGGTTTATCTTTCCAAGGTTACACTTTTAGCCTCGGGAGGTGCAGGTCAGGTTTATCTCCACACAACCAATCCACCTATAGCCACTGGCGATGGAATTGCAATGGCCTACAGAGCAGAAGCAGAAATAGCCAATCTCGAGTTTATGCAATTTCACCCCACAGCTCTATACCATCCTGACGGAGACTCCTTTTTAATTTCCGAGGCAGTGAGAGGATTTGGAGGAATTTTGCGTACAAAAGATGGCGAAGCTTTTATGAAGAAATTTCATGAACAGGCAGATCTTGCTCCCCGCGATATTGTGGCAAGAGCAATTGACACTCAGATGAAAATCAGCGGAGAAGATTGTGTTTACTTAGATGTTACCCATCTCGATGCAGAAGAAGTGCAGAAACGATTCCCCCAGATAAATGAAAAACTCTTATCCTTGAAGATTGACATGACAAAAGAGCCGATACCTGTTGTACCTGCTGCCCATTATATGTGCGGCGGCGTTTTAACTGATCTGGACGGACACAGCACTCTGAAAGGACTTTATGTAACAGGTGAAGCCGCATGCACTGGCCTTCACGGTGCAAACCGTCTGGCCTCAAATTCACTTCTTGAAGCTCTGGTTTTTTCTAAAAGCGCCTACGAGAATACTGTTCACTATCTTAAAAACAATCAAATCGAACTACCTGCCATCCCCCCCTGGAACGACGAAGGAACCTTCAACCAGGAAGAGTGGGTTTTGATTTCGCACGACCGGAGGGAAATTCAACGGCTCATGTGGGATTATGTAGGCATTGTTCGTTCTGATGAACGACTACAGCGTGCGGGTAAGCGAATTGATCTTATTGCCGAACAGATCGAGATGTTTTACAAAAAAACTAAAGTCACACCAGCTTTATTGGAACTGAGAAATATAGCGATAGTGGCTTCCCTTATCATCCGGGCTGCTCTTTTCAGGAAAGAGAGCAGGGGGCTCCACCATACCACTGACTATCCCAAAAGAGACGATGCGCACTGGCTGGGAGATACTGTTATCCACGGCGACAATATAGAACTCAGGCCTCTACTATCTTCTTCAGCCAGATAAGCTTTTACAGAAAATGAAAATCGGACTTACCAGCGATAAATATAAAAATATTCCTATCACAGCCATACTCTATTTTTTCCGCTGGCTGGGGATACGATTCTCAGAAGTCACGGTTAACATCTTTAACCAACCAGAGAAATCTCTGCAAAGTACCAGTGGAATGGAACTGGGACTCCATCTTCCTAATTTTGGAAATTGCGGATACGATTTTTCCTCAACTCGTTACAGCGAAAAGATCAAGAGCGTTCTCCAACAGATTAGTTTCAATAGAGAAAAATTCCATTTCCAATATGCAGTTTTTCATCCCCCTGAAGAACCCTCCTTTTCGGATTCCACCTGGGATTTTTACTTTCACAACCTGAAGCAAGTGGGTATTCCTCTTGTACTGGAAAATACGCGGTCTTATCCTTTCGATTCCTTTATCTCGTTTTACCAGCGCCTTCAGACAGTGCTTGGTAAAAAACTGTGCGGGATTTGTCTGGATATCCCCCACGCTTTCCTCAGCGGAGGAGACTGGCACCGTTTCTATACAGTATTAAAATATGATATTAAAGTAATCCATCTTTCAGATTGCACA
>CAZPNF010000345.1:0-3026 GCA_964587715.1 uncultured bacterium
CGACATTCTCGTCCATCCACCTTTCGAGGCGCAACCGAAACTTTCCTCCTGCCCTGAACAATGCCTTCCCCATTATGCCTCCGGCTGATATGCCGTCAGCGTCTATGTGAGAATGTAGATGTATGACGTCGCCTTCTTCGACATGCTCCAAAATGAGTTTAGCCGCCTCAGATGCGTCCTTTGTGAGGTCGGCAATCTGTTGCTTACTCACGGACATGATTTTTCACATTTTCAGTTAAATGATAGCTTACCACAAGTACTTTTTTTGGGGGTACTGATAATGTACTACTCATGATTAAGCTGAGATGAAGAGAGCATATTAAAACTTTCTAGTTGGTACTTTTACACTATGTTAATGGTCAGCTAAGTGACTAATCAGCAAACTTTCGATATACAAGAAATAATCTAATGTTACTGTTTTCTGGCGAGAATAGAAAAAAGGGAGATGGCTTGGTTAGGTGCGCCTTTTTCCGTTGCATCTTACAAACTGCCCGAGCTGCGGACTCGTTAGTGCTCCTTTAATTTTCAGATTTCTTTTTTAATGGGGTCACCCATAGTTATCACTGAGAAACAATGCAATTTGCTGCTGATGCAGTGATTAAAAATAAGAGAATCATATATCATCATGGTGAACGCTTCAATCCCGGATACGACGGTGTGTTAGGCGGTAACAGAATTTTTTCAGCTGGAGCCACTAAATGGGAGTAGCAGAGGAAGGAAAAGGCGGAAATGAAACCAGTTCTGAGGCAAATAATTGAAATACTATATGGCTTGACCTGCTTTTTCATTTACGCGTCTGGCATGTTCCAGGTAGTAACCTTTTTGAAACGTAAACGACCTGTAATACTTTTTTACCATAGTATAAACCAGAGAGATTGCCCAGACATTTATCCCGACTGTATTATAAGTGTAGAGAATTTTCAGAAGCAGATGGACTGGCTATCCAGAAAAAGGAATATTGTTAGTCTTTCAGAAATAATAAGCATAATCAAGAATAATACCGAAATCCCACCTAACACTGTCGTACTCACTTTTGATGATGGCTATTACGATTTTTATTCACAAGCCTATCCAATCCTGAAGAAATTCAAGTTCCCTGCTACTCTTTTTCCTATTACAAACCTTCTGAACTCTGGTGAAGGAAAATGGGAAGATGAACTTACTTATCTAGTAAACATGACAAATTCAAAATCATTCAAGTTGGATGTTAAAGGCAGAAACATGCACTTTAACATCTCAAGCATGACACAAAAAATAAACACCATCAGAGAACTAAATTCCATACTTTGCAACATGAATGACACAGACAGAATTAACATTATCAACAAAATCAAAAAAGCAATCGGGACTGTGCAAGGTTTTCGTCAAATAACGGTAGGATGGAATGAACTTCGCGACCTAAAAAATGATCCGCTTATCACATTCGGTGCACACACTCATAATCACGTGAATTTGGGAACGGTTAATTACGAAATCGCATTATTCGAAATAATTAACTCCAAAAAAGAAATTGAAAAGGTTACTGAAAAAGAATGCAACTTGTTTTCGTATCCAATCGGAAAAACCAAGAACATAACTCAAGAAACTAAAAAAATTCTTAAAGATAACAGTTTTTTGGGTGCCGTAACAACAATTCCCGGCGGCATTAACAGAAAATCTGACCTGCTGGAATTGAAGCGCATAGCAGCTATAAATGGTGCATCATACAAATTCAAGTGCTCTTTAATTGGTTTTGCTCTTCAACGTTCATAAGGCGGGAGAAGATGGCTCAAACAAAACGACGTGCTGAAAAATTTTTCAGTAAACAGTCAATAGTCTATTTCGACGAAAAATATCAGTCACCCAACAAATATCCAACACTCTTGATCAGACATAAATACATATTGCGGATGATCAGCAACAGAGTCGGTGCTGCGTTAGATGTGGGTTGCGGATCAAGCCCAATGTTAGTTGACCTTTCTAAACTTGGATTCAAGACTGTAGGAACCGATATTTCTTCTTCCATGATCAGTTCAACTAAAGAATTATTTGTGAAGTCATGTCTTGATGAGCCACTACTTTGCGTTTCCGACATTGAGAATTTACCGTTTGTTGATGGAACATTCGACCTTATTGTATGCGCTGGAGTTATCGAGTACTTAAATCAAGATGATGTGGCTTTAAGAGAAATTTCAAGGCTGCTTAAACCGAACGGAGTGGCTATAGTAACAGTCACTAACGCTTTAACCCCTTTTTGGTTTCTGGAAACAATCGCCAAGATTCTGGGAGTATTCAGCAAATTTGTTTCCTACATGGGTGTTCCTTTCCCTAAAGCGAGGGTTAGTATTCCTTATTCAATAAGAAGAATAGGTGTAAGAGTGGGTCTGCAGGAAATTGATAGAGCGTACTTCGATTTTTCAATTTTACCTTCTCCATTAAACGCCTTCTTTCCCCGATTAGCTAAAAACATTGGAATGAAGATGGAGAATCTATCTCAGAGCAAGATAGGAATTATTGGAAGAGGCTGCATAATGAAATTTGTTAAGACAAAACATTCATGACCTTTTTTCCGCATGTCTTGTCCCTTGGTGAGATGAAGAAAATGACAGGGTAACCGTTTTCTTAAGTAACTGGTAGCTTTCTTTTCAGCATTTGCCATCCACTCAGAAACAGAAGCAAAATATTTTTCCCAATTCAACTTTGTAGTGGACAGCAGTGAATCCCGAAACTAGAAGAGGGAGATTGCTTTCGGCGTGTATTTCCAGTCAGGGGGAAGCACGCCTTTGCGTTTGTAGTATCTGGAGAGCTTGTAAATTTTTGCCTCCACTATCTGGAGAGCCCTCTTGTTATGTAAATCTGACTTGTTTTTGTCGTAGTGAACATGAAGGCGCGTAGCCTTTCGCAGAAGATTCTCTAAATCTTCGGGAAGAGACGAAGAAAGCTTTCTCTCCTTAAGTATCTTGGTGATGGATTTTTCGGCGATGGGTTTCGTCAATGGAACACCATGCTGGTCGCGAAGAATTATTCCTATCTTGCTGGGGGGGTGT
>CAZPNF010000346.1:0-3024 GCA_964587715.1 uncultured bacterium
GAAAGCATAAATGAGGAAGTTATTACAACCGTAAGCAATGCAGTAGCAGTTCTTCGCAGTTTGGAAATTGAAATGGATAAACGTTACAACATTCTGGCCAGGGCCAATGTCCGCAATATTGAGGCGTATAACACGGCCGTGGACCAGGGGAAAATTCCTATAAGAGAAGGAGAAGAACTTCCAGAGAAGCTTCCCTATATTGTATTGGTAGTTGATGAATTGGCTGATCTAATGTTAACAGGAGCAAGAGAAATAGAAGAACCCATAGCCAAGCTTGCCCAGATGTCCAGAGCCGTAGGAACCCATTTGATTTTAGCAACTCAGAGGCCCTCAGTAGATGTGATCACAGGTGTAATCAAGGCAAACTTTCCTTCTAGAATTGCTTTTCAGGTTGCAGCCAAGACCGATTCCAGAACTATTTTAGATAGAAATGGTGCAGAAAAACTTTTAGGTCGAGGCGACATGCTTTTTCTCCATCCAAGAATGCCAGAGCCCATACGGGTTCACGGAGCTTTTGTTTCAACAGAGGAAGTCCAGCGTGTTGTAGAGTACATCAGCAGGCAGCCTCGAGAAAAAGTATGGCGGTTGCCCGGGGCTGGATCCACGCAAGCAGGTGAAAAAAGACAGGGGAGAACCGAGAGAGACGAACTCTTTCGTGAAGCAGCCAGGCTTGTTGTTCGACATCAGCAAGGATCCGCTTCGCTACTCCAGCGTAGGCTTCGTATTGGTTATGCTCGAGCGGGCCGTTTAATCGATGAACTTGAGGAAGCCGGTATTCTTGGACCTTTTGATGGGAGTAAAGCCAGGGAAGTGCTGGTTGACGAGAATACTCTTAGAGAAATGGAAGAGTCGAATTTTTCACTACCAGAAGAAGGGGAAGGAGAATGAAAATTGGCAGGGGACATAAGTTTTTCATTATGTGGGGATTGTTTCCAGTTTTTCTTTTTGGGGCAAATGTTTCTCCCAAAAAAGTTATCCAGAATGTAGAGAAGAAATTAACTTCAGCTAAGACAGCAAAAGTTAAATTTCAGGAAACCTATATCTGGAAACTGACAGGTGAAAAGCAATCGTTAAAAGGAGAATTATTTTTAAAAGGAGAAGATCAATTCAGGATTACAACGGAAGATCAAATTATTGTCTCAGACGGGAAATTTCTCTGGACTTACAGTAAGCCTTCCAACAGAGTTCTCATTGATAAACTCTCAAATTCTAAGGATACTCTTCTTCCCAGACAAATCCTCTTTCAGTATACCAAAGATTATATAGCTCGAATGGGTGGTGAGGAAAAGATTCTTGGAGAGCCATGCTACCTTTTAGTTTTTGAAGCTGGTACTGGAGATGTGTTTGTTCCCCGGGTCAAAGTATGGGTGGATAAGAAAGAATGGGTCCCCCGCAAGGTGGAACAGACTGACCTGAACGAGAACAGAACAATTTATCTCCTTCGTGAGATAGAAGTCGGTATTCCGCTGGATAAGGATATGTTTAAATTTGTTGTGCCTGAGGGGGCAGAGGTAATCGATTTGAGATAAAAGCGGAGTGTCAAAAAAATGCTACACTTGTCAATAAAAGTGGACGGTTTTTGTGACGTTCGTTTCGGCATTTCTTTTTAGAAGCGAGAGGTATCTCTTTGATATTTTGAGTGTTATGTTTTTAACATTCTGAGCTGGTTGGTTTTGGTATATTTATTGCGTTTTATACTATTCTGTTTAGTAAGCTTTTACCTTGTCCGGTAAGTAATAGCAGCTTCGGCATGAGCGGGTAGATGAGAGCCTCTGCTCTCATCCTCTTTAAAGAATTAGATCTGTACTTTTCTTTTATACCGATAGAATCCCGATTTCATCGGGATAGAATCGGGATTTTAGAAAGAAAAGTACTCCCGAAGAACGGGATCGAGTAATTATAATAAAATGATTGAAGACAAAAGAAACTGCCTTTTTGCAAGTCCCGACTAATCGGGACCAAAAGGCGAGCCACCCATCCCCAAGAAAGGGTTTAAAGTTGGGGTAGGTTCTTTGAATTAGCCACATTACAAAAATTGGAGGAGAGATACCGTGGAAGAGGATATGAGAGATCAGCAGGTCACGTTGAGTGATTACATGAGGGTTCTCTACAGAGGTAGATGGATCATTATTGTTAGTTTCCTCGTTGTTGTTGCTTCTACGGTTTACTTTACCTTTACTGCCCAGCCTGTTTACGAAGCTTCGGCTCTTGTGATGTTAAAGGAAGAGGGGAAGGTTCAAAAGCAGATTTTTGAAATAACCAGTTTTATGAAACAGGAAACTGCGATCAACAACCAGGTGGAAATTCTTAAGAGCCGTACTCTGGCAGAAGACGTAATACACCGGCTTGAAAAGTCGCCCCGTGCTGATTCGCTCTGGATTCTTGGCAAGCGAAGGGGAGATGAGAAATTTTCCATCAAGAAATGGTTGTTCTCTCTGGTTGGTCTTGGTAAGAATAAAGAAGCAGAAAAGCCTACCTTTGAGGATCTGGCGAGAAACTTCCGGGAGAATGCAATCAGTGTGGTTCCTAAGCGGGATACTGATATGATCGAGCTGAAGGCTAAGGCATACAGTCCGTCTGAGGCGAGTTTTATTGTAAACACATGGGTGGACGCTTATCGAGATTTGAACATAAATGAGAGCCGTGGGGAGGTAAGCGAAGTAGTTAAGTTTTTGGATGAGAAATTGAAAGATGTGAAAGGAGAACTAACAACATCTGAAGACGCTTTAAGAAAATACAAAGAGACTCATCAGGTTGTCGAATTGACAGCAGAAACCGAGCAGCTAATAAAACAGTTAGCAGAGTTCGAAAGTCTCTACGAGGAAGCCCGGACAGACCTCCAGGCTAATGAGAAACGTTTGGTTTATCTCAAAGCCCAGTTGAGCGAGAATCAGAGAGCATTGGTAGATAAAGCAACAGGCCTTTCCAGTCTTGCGATTTTAGAGCTGCAGAAGCAGATGTTTGTATTTTTTGTGGTTTTTTCTTCATTCTAGTCTAATCTTATGGTATTGGGTCTTTTTGTTT
>CAZPNF010000347.1:0-3023 GCA_964587715.1 uncultured bacterium
AAAGTTTAATCTAAATCAGAATTATCCAAACCCATATAACTCTACCACAACGATTGTTTTTGATCTATCAGAGAGAGCACATGTAAGGATTACAATTTATAACATATTGGGTCAGAAGGTTATAACCCTAGTTGATCGGATTCTTGATCCAGGGAACCAAGAAGTAATCTGGGATGGAATAGACCGTTTTGGTCAGCAGGTGGTTTCAGGTTTATATTTTTATCAATTAAAAACTAATAATGGAGTGGTAGAGACTCACAAGATGATTCTATCAAAATAAACAATAGGAGTTAAGGCGTAAGTCTTTTATGGGATTTGGGCTTTAGTCTTTTATTTAAATTCAATCGTTTAATATCTTTGCGTTCTTGGCGGCTTAGCGTGAGACTTAATATTCGAGTTGCTCACAACCCGATTTCTCTGAATCGTTTTAACCTCAATGAATTACTTACAACAGATACCGAGCTGAACGACATCGCTGCTGCAGCAAACACAGGTTTCAGAAGAATTCCGAAGAAGGGATACAAAACACCTGCTGCAATGGGAATGCCTATGGCATTGTAGAAGAAAGCCCAGAAGAGATTCTGTTTTATTGTTCGCATGGTTTTCTTGGATAGAGAGATTGCGCGAATAATACCCTGCAGATCATCTCTCATCAGTGTGATATCAGAAGTCTCAATTGCCACATCCGTTCCTGTCCCTATGGCAATACCCACATCTGCCTGTGCCAGGGCTGGCGCATCGTTGATACCGTCCCCAACCATGGCGACTATTTTGCCCTGAGCCTGAAGCTTCTTGATTTCTTTTGCTTTGTCTCCTGGAAGGAGTTCTGAAATTACACTGTTTACTCCGGCCGCTCTGCCAATGGCTTCTCCTGTTCGTCTGTTATCTCCGGTAAGCATTACTGTCTCAAGACCCATTTGATGAAGTTTAGTCACAACCTCCGCTGCATTTTCCTTCAGCGTATCGGCAAGAGCAATGACTCCTTTTACAGTATTGTTGACGGATAAGATTGTGACACTCTTTCCATCTTCAGCCAGAGTTGCAACAATCTTTTTCACTATTTTAGTATTAATCGTTTGCTCTTCCATCAGTTTCTCATTACCCAAGAGAATCGATTTTCCATCTATTTTAGCTCGAATACCTCGTCCAGGAATTGCCTCAAATTCTTTAACGGCCAGAAAACCAATACCTTGATTGACGGCAGCCTCCACGACAGCCTCACCAAGAGGATGTTCTGATCCCTTTTCTACAGAAGCACTCCATTGAAGAATCTTCTCCTTATTCCATTCTGAAACAGAAACAATATCTGTTAGTTTGGGACGACCATGTGTGAGTGTACCTGTTTTATCAAAAATCACTGTTGTTATCCTGTGGGCAGTTTCTAATGTTTCTCCACCCTTTATAAGTATACCCTTTTCTGCTCCTACTCCTGTTCCTACCATAATTGCAGTTGGAGTTGCCAGACCTAATGCACAGGGGCAGGCAATGATGAGAACAGCGATAAAATTGAGAAGCGCTCTGGTGAAAGCCGGAGGAGGTCCCAGAAGGATCCAAACAACAAAAGTAACAAGAGCAATTCCAATCACGCTCGGCACAAATATGGATGCTACTTTATCTGCCAGTCTCTGAATTGGTGCCTTTGAACCTTGAGCCTCCTGGACCATACGGACAATCTGGGCAAGAACAGTGTCCTTACCAACCCTACTTGCTTTGAATTTGAAATTCCCCATTTTGTTTATAGTCGCTCCTACAATCTCATCACCTATTTTTTTTACCACGGGGATTGATTCTCCAGTTATCATGGATTCGTCCACACTGGACTGTCCTTCTATTACGATGCCGTCTACAGGGATTCTCTCTCCAGGTCGAACTATTATAATATTATCTACTACCACTTCCTCAATAGGAATATCTTTTTCGATCCCGTCTCGCACCACACGAGCTGTTTTTGGTTTTAATCCCATCAAGCGGCGGATTGCTTCGGAAGTCTGTCCCTTAGCACGAGCTTCGAGTAAACGTCCCAGAAGAATTAGTGTAATAATAATTGCTGCTGTATCAAAATAAATGTGAGGCTTGATGCCACCCTGAGTGATGAATCCAGGAAAAAATGTTGCAACTGTAGAATATAGATAGGCTGAACCAGTACCAACAGCGATCAGTGTATTCATGTCTGCTGTTTTGTGTTTCAGAGTAGCCCAGGCGCCACGGAAAAATTGAGCACCTGCCCAGATTATAACAGGGGTGGTTAGTATAAAGAGAAAATATTTGATCAGAGGATCTGAAACATTTTTCAAGCCGGGAATTATTCCGTGCATCGATCCTATCAAGATTACTATAGATGCAACTGCACCAAAAATAAATTTCCGTTTCAGTTTACGATAGTGACTCTCCCGACTCAAAGTTTCAGCCTCGTCGGTTTCTTCTATCTCGATAATTCTGTAATCCCCGGCAGATTCTACTGCTCTTTTAAAGTCTGATAAATGTACTTTTTCCCGTATATAGCTTACAGTCGCCTTTTCAGTACCAAAGTTGACATTCGCCTCTATTACACCTGGTAGAGATTTCAGCGACTTTTCTACTTTGAGAACACAGGAAGCACAGCTCATTCCTTCAATGGGGAGGATAACTCTTTCTGCTTTTACTCTATAGCCCAGATTTTTTGCTGAAATCTCAGGAATATCCAGATTAATCTCGACATCTTCTTCTTTCCCCAAGTATTTTTCTGGATCAGCGTCAAATTTATTTTTGCAGGTAATGTTACAAAAATAATACGTCTTGCCTTTATACCGGCTTGATCCGGCAGCTTCTTTTTCGTCTATATCCATTCCGCAAACAGGATCGTGTACCATGAACTTATCCCCTTAACTTAAACCCGCTGTCCGAATATTTTCAGCAGTTTTTCAATTGATATATCCATCTGGACCATAAGATTGTAATATCTAGAATTCTTATTGTACTTCTGACGGATTATCTGAGTCTCTGTTGCATTAGGATTCATGGACCTTCCAACGGAGGGGAGAGGA
>CAZPNF010000348.1:0-3019 GCA_964587715.1 uncultured bacterium
ATAAATACACTTATTAAAAACTTGACTCAGAATTTCAAATTATTGCTAAATAAAAGGCTTAATTAAGATAGATTATAGGGGGTAGAGAGATGCAGCGAAGGGATTTTATCAAAAAGACAGTAGGAGCAGTTGCAACGTTTCCATTTTTACCTAAGGTTCTCCTATCTTCCGATAAATTGAATTATCCCGACATTGTTGTTACAAAAGATGGAACTCCAGCAGCACTTGTTAGAAAAGCGATTAAAGAGCTTGGCGGGATGTCCCGTTTTGTGAAGAAGGGGGACGTTGTTGTGGTTAAACCTAATATTTCCTGGGATCGTGTTCCGGAACAGGTTGCCACAACAAACCCCGAGGTAGTTGCTGAAGTTGTTAGGCTCTGTTTAGAAGCTGGGGCAAAGAGAGTTAAAGTGTTTGATCGTACTCTCAATGAACCCAAAAGATGCTACAGGCGAAGTGGTATAGAAGAGGCTGCCAAAAAAGCCGGTGCTGATGTACATTATGTTTATGAAAAACGGTTTAAAACCGTTTCTTTTCCTGAGGGAGAACTTATTAAGTCGTGGCCTTTGAATAAAGAAGTTTTAGAGGCAGACCGGATTATAAACATTCCTGTAGTAAAAACTCATAGTATCGCCGGTGTCACTTTGGGAATGAAAAATTACATGGGATTTCTTGGTAGCAACAGAGGCAAGTTTCATCGCTACTTTGATGTTAAGATTACTGACCTGAACACAAAAATCCACGCAGATTTAATTCTGCTTGATGCATACCGTATGCTCATCCGAAATGGACCAACTGGCGGTAATTTGGCCGATGTCGTTTTAAAAAAGACAGTGGTTGCAGGAACCGACCCTGTAGCCGTGGACAGTCTTGGAGCAACCCTTTTGGGAGTCGATCCAACAAGACTTTCGTTCTTGAAAGAGGCGCATCAAAGAGGACTGGGGGAAATTGATTTTAAAAAGAAGCTCTATGTTAAAACTTACTCTATAACAGAGTGAGGCAAGGAAAAAACCCATGCGGATTTTGAGACGCATTAGTCAGGTTACCTTTTTCCTTCTATTCTTTCTCCTATTTCTGTTTACTTCTTATCCTTTGAGGGCAAAGATCCCGGTAGATTTTTTTCTCCGTCTTGATCCGCTACTGGGAATTTCCTCTAGCCTCGCCGCAAGGACACTCATAGCAAAAAGTTTGCCCGCACTAATACTCCTTTTGCTTTCTGTCTTTTTAGGTCGTTTTTTTTGTGGTTGGATCTGCCCAATGGGAACAACAATAGACGGTTTTCACTATCTCATCAGGACCAAAAACAGTAATAAAGTTTCTTTAAACTTGAAATGGTTGAAATTTGGTTTTCTGGTAATAGTTTTAATAGCAGCCCTTTTTTCTGTCCAACTTGCGGGCTTTGTAGATCCGATTCCTCTTTTCACTCGTACAGTTGTTACTGGAATCTATCCTCTTTTTGTGCTGCTTACCGATGGTTTGTTAGGCTTTCTAATGTCAGTTACTTTGATCCAGGATACTGTCCTCAGGTTAAATGAGCTACTCCGCGGATTTATTCTTCCAATTAATACAGTATTCTTCCAGAGTTCTATTATTATTTTTATCATTTTCCTGGCTATTCTTGCCTTAGAATTTGTCCAGAGACGTTTTTGGTGCCGCAATCTCTGTCCACTTGGTGCATTGTTAGGTCTTTTTTCTAAAATGAGATTATACAGACGCCGTGTTTCAGAGGATTGTACTAGCTGCGGTCTTTGCCAAAATAGTTGTCGTATGGATGCTATCGGTTCTGATTTTAAGACTACCAATTCAGCCGAATGTATTTCGTGTATGGACTGCCAGGAAGTTTGTCCGGTTGATGCAATTAGTTTTGGATTTACAAAAAAACCAGAAGTAACAAAAACTGACTTCTCCCGCCGACATTTTTTAACAGCAGGTGCTGCAGGACTTTTGGTTGCCGGGATGCTAAAAATTGGGTTTTCAAATCCAATAAAAGAAGGATATATTATTAGACCTCCCGGTGCTGTGGACGAGTATCACTTTCTGGATAGATGTGTTCGATGTGGGGAATGTATCAGGGTCTGCTCTACTGCTGGTGAGGGACTTCAATATGCTAGTCTGGGAAATGGATTGGAAAGGCTCTGGACTCCTGTTCTTGTACCAGAGGTCGGGTACTGTGAGTATAACTGTAATCTCTGTGGGCAGGTTTGTCCGACAGGAGCGATTCAGCCGCTTAATTTGAAGCAAAAACAGAAGCAGAAAATAGGAACTGCTCATTTCAATAAAACCAGATGCATTCCGTGGTATTATGGTGAAAATTGCATGGTCTGTGAAGAACACTGCCCTCTACCAGAAAAAGCTATTAAGTTTCGTGAGAGTAAAATCATCACAATAGATGGGAGAAGCTCCACTATATTTCTTCCGTATGTCGATGAACAGCTCTGCATAGGATGCGGAATCTGCGTTACACGGTGTCCTGTGGAAGGTGATAAGGGTATTTTTGTCACAAAGGACGGAGAAGAACGTATAGTATTATGAATGACTATAAATTAATTATGGAGGTAAACTATGAAGCGAATTAACTTTCTTATCCTGGCATCGTTTGTGTTTGTTTTTATGTGCGGGAGCGTACTATTTGGACAATTAGGTTTCAGGAAGGGGCTCAAGATAGGTTATAACTGGGCCAGATTATCAGGAGATGAAATGGACAACATTGAATCCCGTAAAGCTACAGCAGGTGGTGTTGGACTTGAATTTAGTTTACCCGGCCTCTGGTCACTGCAAGTAGATGCGTTATATTCTCCGAGGGGGGTTCGTTTTCAGAATGGTAATGAAATCAAATTACAATACATATCAGTTCCGATTGTTCTAAAGAAAAAGTTTTTCCCTGTTGGTATCCATCCCTATATCCTTGGAGGGACAGAACTCAACTTTCTCATTAAAGGAGAAAGAAATTATGTAGGTAATAATGCACCTTCTTTTCAATCTCAGAATATAGCTATTGTGGCAGGAGGAGGCCTGGAATTTT
>CAZPNF010000349.1:0-3018 GCA_964587715.1 uncultured bacterium
TTTGATTTCAAATATGGGCGTGAGAACTCAACCCACTCGATTTAACATAGCGCCAGAATAAAGAATAAGGAGTCTATTAGTTGTGTCTATTCCATATACGAAAAAAGTGCTTGAACATTTCATGCATCCACACAATGTTGGGAAGATAGATAATCCTGATGCAACAGCAACTGAAGGAAGCCCGGCCTGTGGAGACATGGTAAAACTCTATCTTAAAGTCGATGAAAAGAACAAAGAAATTGAGGATATCAAGTTTGAATCATACGGCTGTGCATCCAATATTGCTACAGGATCGATTATCACAGATCTGGCTAAGGGCAAGAACTTAGAAGAGGCCAAAAAACTGAGCTGGAAAACGGCTGCTGAAGCATTGGGTGGACTGCCACCTGTGAAGGTTCACTGCGCAGTTTTAGCTGTTGATGCGCTGAGGACTGCAATTGAAAATTATGAACATCAACACGGGCTGCTCAAGAAAAAAGTTCCAACTACAGAGAAAGTTGTGCTTAAACGGTTATCAAGAGTAATTAATCCCCTTGCGGGTCTGGATGTAGTCAGAACAAAACTGGTAAAAGGTGTTGAAGTAAAAGACGGCCATGTAAAGGTTTTTGTAAAAATGCCTCCTGATCATCAATTTGCTAAAAACGTGGAAGAAGAAATTGTAGAACGAATTGAGCCTCTCTGGGACGTGAAGGAGGTAAAGGTTATTTTCAAAGGAGATTAAATGAGTGAGTCTGTTCAACCAGATATTGTTGTTAATGTTGTAGGGGAAACTTGCCCTGTTCCTCTCGTTGAAATGCGAAAGGCCGTGATGAAGGCCAAAAAGGGGGAGATCATCGAGGTGAGGGGAACACATTCTGCTTCCAAAGAAGAAATCCCTATGGCCGTAAATTCTCTGGGATTGAAGCTGCTTGGAATCGAAGAAGACGAAGAAAACAGGTGGCGTATTTTTATACAAAAATGAGAGGACTTGAAGGATGGAAAAGGCCACAATTATTGTTCACAGTAGCGATATTGATAAATTGATGAGCGCGCTTATCATTGGGAACGGGTTTCTTGCCATGGGTGGTGAGGTTACGCTCTATTTTACATTCTGGGGACTCAAGAGACTTATTAAGGGGAAATTATCCAAAGGTTCGTTATCTAAGATGAATTTCTTGGGATTGGGTGCATGGATGCTCAAGAAGAAAATGAAGAAGGCAAACGTAGCTACACCAGAGAGGTTGATGGCTGATTTTAGAGCTCTTGGAGGTCGTGTCATTGCCTGTGAGATGACCATGGAGGTCATGGGAATTTCTCGTGATCAGTTAGATAATGATATTATCGATTCATACGGTGCTGTTGGAATGTATGTAAATGAGGCAAAAAAGAGTAGTTTGACTCTGTTTATATAAGCCTTATATAACCCTTTTGCAGCAACGATTGATTTTGAATGATCGGCGTAAGGGAATTTCATCGGTGCTGGGTAGATGAAAGCCTTCACTTTCAGCTTAAGATCAGATACGTACTTTTCTTTTAGAAAGAAAAGTACCAAAAGAAATTGCCTTTTTGCAAACCCATGAAGCTTGATTGTACAGTAAATATAGGCAGTTTCTGTCCTCCCAGCCCTGCCCGTGCAATCCGCCTGCGGCGGATAAAGCCCACCCCTTTTTAAGGGATGTATCGATTGTTCATTAACGATGGCGCAAAAAGGCAAACCACCCATCCTCTGAAAGAGGTTTTAAAGTCAGATATGTTCTTTAAGAAAAAAAGAAAATTTAGGGCAAGAGGCTTGGGGAGGTGGGAGCGTATCGCCTTTTTGTTAGTGGACAAATGAAAGCTTCTGCCCTGAAAAAAGCTTGTCGAAAAGAGAGAAAAACAATATCTTTATGTAACAATGTATACAAACAAATTATGAGCATAGACAAAGGAGGGAAAGGGCTATGATTTTTCGGCGCACTATTCTTTTAGTATTCTTTTTTGTTTCGCTTTCTTTTGCTCAGGACACAATTAGAGGTACCTATTCTTACACATACGGAGATAAAGAAAGTCTGGTAGATGCACGTCAAACTTGTAAGAATCTTGCTATCCGGGAGGCTATTGAATCCTACACTACTTTTGTTAAATCTTCTACGGATGTCAAAGACTTTCAGCTTAAGGATGATATTATACAATCAATAGCTGGTGGGTATTTACACGATGTGCGCGTTGTTGATGAGAAAGAGGAGGGAAGAACGATTACGACGACAGTGGAGGCAAAGGTTGATAGTAGCGAAATAAGACAATTTATAGACAAGATGATTCAGGCCCAGAAGAGTGAAACAGAGGTGACAGAGGATTCTTCCCAGAAAGAGGTGAGCAGTAAAGAACAAATTTATGGATTTTCAATCCTTCTTTCAGGATATGAGAATGAAACTCGGGCAGCCGAAACCGCATGGAAACAGAGAAGGTTTAATACTGCATTAACTCACATGCAAAAATTACAATTACTACTGGACCGCAGAAAACCTGATAGAGAGAATCGGTTTAGGTGGCTTGTTTATAGCTTAATGAAAAAACGTACGATTATTTTAATTGATTTTCTCAAAGTAGAGCAGCTTGAATCCCAGGGCAAAAAACGTTCTGCGAGAATTATGATGAGGTCACTTGCCAAAAAAGCAGCGGAGTTGAGAAAAGAGATGGCTGAGTTAGGGGCACTTCCAAACTTGACCAAAGCTCAAAAAGTAGTTCAACAGAAATGTCTTTCTCAATGTCGTTCAACATTGGAAATAATCAAAAGAAGGATTGCTCGCCGCCGGCGACAGTAGTGAATAGTGAACAGTGAATAGTGAATAGCGAGGAAGATTTTAATATTCTCTAAGATTGTTAAGTTTTTCCTGAAGTTCAGTAAATTTTGTTTTTCTCAAGCCCTGGTTTTTGGTAAAGCAAAAGCTTATGCCTTAAATCCGGTGAAATCTACTAGCGGAGTTAATCCGTAAGGATTTCATGGAGCAATAGTAGGGATTATAGGGGGATTTTTGTAGAGACAGAGTTACGGCTGGG
>CAZPNF010000350.1:0-3016 GCA_964587715.1 uncultured bacterium
GTGGGACTTTGCCCCTTATTTATTGGAGCTGAAACGCCGTATAGAACGAAACATCTTTCCTCCTCCTGCGTTTACTTATCTAGGTTTTGGTGGGAGAAACGTTATCCGATTTCGCATTTCTCTGGATGGTCGTCTGGAGAATTTTCAGGTCCTGGGATACGAAGGTGAGAGGGCATTGGTGGAAACGAGCAAAAAAGCTGTCGAGATGTCCGCTCCTTTTAGGCCACTGCCTGAGGATTTTCCAGAAAAATATCTGGAAGTTACAGCCACGTTTCGTTATATTGTTATGGGAAAATACTGATTATTGGAGAGATTATGGCAGGTATCTGGGAAATGATTCTAAAAGGAGGAATCATGATGATTCCTCTTATTTTCACTTCTATTGTAGGTTTGGCAGTTGTAATTGAAAGAGCTTACTTTCTTCGCAGCCGTCGTATTATACGCCATGATGTGGTTGACTTGATTAATCACATCGAGAAGTTAGAAGATATAGAAGGAGTTGTAGAGAACTTGAGTAACAGTGACGGCCCTTTTTTAAATATTGTCAGAATTGCTCTTAAAAACAGGAAACGGCCGAGAGATGAGATTAAAGAGGCTATCATTGATCAGGGCAGACAGGAAGCCAGAATTCTGGAAAGAGGTTTAACTACCTTAGAAACTGTAGCTGGAATTTCACCCCTTCTCGGTCTTCTGGGCACTGTTCTGGGTATGATCAAAGTTTTCCGGGTGATCACAGTACAGGGACTTGGGCAGACTCAATCCCTTTCAGGTGGGATATCAGAAGCATTAATAACAACAGTAGTTGGTCTTTCTATTGCTATTCCAACACTCGTAACGTACAACTATTTTAGCCGCAAAGTAGAGGAATTAGTTTTAGAGATCGAGAAGTATTCGAGTCAGCTTCTGGAAAAATTGGGAAGGGTTCAGAAAAAACGGACAGAAAAGGGGAGAAAATGATTAAATTTTCTGAGAAACGTTTGAACAGGCTGTTCGCTGAATTTTCGAACCAGAAAATTATTGTTATCGGTGATATCATGCTGGACAGATACCTCTGGGGAAGTGTTTCGAGAATATCTCCTGAAGCTCCTGTACCTGTGGTGGAGATTGAATCGGAGTCTTTTAGATTTGGGGGAGCAGCTAACGTTGCGTATAACGTTTTAACTTTAGGTGCAAAAGTAATTCCAATAGGAATTATTGGAGACGACGGCTCAGGTAAGGTGTTGAAGCAACTCTTTCAAGAAAAAGGATTTCCTGTCGAAGGGCTTATTGTTGATAGGGAAAGGCCGACAATAGTAAAAACCCGTGTGATCGCTCACAGTCAGCATGTTGTCAGGACAGATAGAGAGGTAAGAAACGGGATTTCTGCCAGAATTCAGCGAGTTATTCTTGATTTTTTTGAAGATCATCTGGATGAAGTAAGTGGAATTATATTAGAAGATTACAACAAGGGACTTCTTGTACCTCGTTTTATTAAAAGTGTTATAAAGTTAGCAAAAGACCGCGGGAAGATGGTTTTTGTCGATCCAAAGTTTGATAACTTCTTTGAATATCGAGGGGTAACACTTTTCAAGCCGAACCGCAAAGAAGTTGCTGACAAATTGGGCTTTCGTCTTGATAATAACGAAGTCCTGGAAAGAGCAGGCCAGAAGATATTGAGTAGACTTAATTGTGAAGCACTCCTTATTACACTGGGGGAGGAAGGTATGGTTCTCTTTCAGCCGGGAAAGCCGTGGGTTAAAGTTCCTACCCGTGCTGTGAAGGTGCACGATGTATCCGGTGCAGGAGATACTGTCATTGCTACTATGGCTGTGGCAATGACTGCCGGAGCAAACCTCAGGGAAGCTGCAACAATCGCCAATCATGCGGCTGGACTTGTCTGTGGGGAGGTGGGTATTGTCCCGGTGGATAGAGAACGTCTATTCCAATTTCTTAAACAGGATTGAGAATGACAAACGAAAATACATCTCCACTGCGTATAGCTGTTTTTGATGTTGATAGAACACTCCTTGTGCGAACCACAGGGGAGATGCAGCTTATAAAATTTCTTTGTAAGAAGAGAATGCTTCCGCCGTCAAATTTTTTGCGGGGGTTCTTTTTTATGATTAAAAAATTGCCGCTTGGTTTTAAAGAGGCAGTTCTTAAAAATAAAGCCTATCTTTACGGTTTAAAGGAAAAGGAATTGAAAAAATTTCTTCCAGAATTTTTTGAGAATTATATTTATCCCCGACTTTCTTTGCAATCCCTGAAGTGGATGAAGAAACTTCGAGCTAAAAGTTACAAGGTCATTCTGATTTCCAGCACGTTAGATTTTATTTTAGATTATTTAGCTGAGCAGCTTGGTGCTGATGGTGCGGTGGGTTCTAAGATGGAACTTATCGATGGGAAGTTTACCGGAAGGTTGCTGGGGATTTATCCTTTTTATGATGGTAAAGTTCAGGCTCTGGGAAGGTATCTTAAAGATAAAAAGGTTGACTATGCCAACTCCTATGGGTTCGGTGATAGTGGTGCAGATATTCCTCTTCTCTCATCCCTGGGTTATTCTGTAGCAGTAAATCCGCGGAGGAGATTGAGAAGGGAAGCATCCAGGAAAGGATGGCTGATAATAAGAGATTAAGGGTTCATCCGACTAATGGATACTTTTCTTTTCCTAAGGCAATTAAATAAGTAGCCGGTAGCAAATGTAAAAATCAAAAAGGAAAAATCAAAATGAATCCCGAATTAACGGATAAGGGACCGATTTATAGCTATTCGCGGCCATCTAAATAGAATGTGGTTTGCGTACGGAACGTTACTTATCCGTTAATTCGGGATGAATGCAAAATTTAAATAGTTTTTTGATTACTGTACCATTTTACAGATGCAAACTCATATTTTTGGCTAAAAAATACAAAGGAAGTAGAAGAATATTTTTTCAACTGATGTTCGGGCAGAGTATTTTTGCATTTTAAATTGTGATTTTGGTTTTTAATTTTTTCAGTTTGAATTACTTGTTGATTTATGATGTTGTTATGAATGA
>CAZPNF010000351.1:0-3014 GCA_964587715.1 uncultured bacterium
GCTTGCAGGAGGATGGAATGTGGCGCCTACTGTTCTTGAACGGGGTTCAGGTTCATGTTCAGAATACTCGTTCGTTTATATCGCCATGTGCAGAGCAGCCGAACTCCCTGCGAGGTATGTAGGTTCCGTGGTTGTTCGTGGAGATGATGCAAGTATGGATGATGTTTTTCATCGATGGGTGGAAGTCTACCTTCCACATTACGGCTGGATCCCTGTGGATCCCAGTGGTGGGGACAGGGTCTGGCCGCGAGATCAGGCTATGTATTTTGGGCATCTTTCCAATCGTTTTCTTATTACAACTGAAGGTGGAGGTGGATCAAAATATCTTGGATGGAATTATAACTCAGCAGATCACTGGAATGCTGTTGGTCCTGTAACATTAAGAACGGAACAGATTGGCGAGTGGGATCCTGTTAGATATCACTAATATCTTATGAGTAGATGGGAGTCCTTTATACACTACCCCAGATTCTATTAACAATGGTCTCCACCTTTGAGGTGGAGACCATTTTGCTGAGACGATTCCCTATCCGTTACAATCCTGGATTTATTTATTTTTCTCTCCTGCTATCTCTTTTTTCCTTTTAAGATGTTTCAAAGCCGTTTTCATGGATTTCTTTACTCTTTCATCGGTTTCTTTTTTGAGTGCATCTTTTAGAGGTTCAATTGCCTCGGGTCCTCCGATTCGTGAAAGAGCAAAGGCTGCCTGGCGTCTTACCCAGTACGATGAATCCCGTAAATACTCAATCAAAAAATCTACAGCTCTGGGATTGTCTTTTCCTATTCTCATTAAACTACGAATCACTGTTGTTCTCAACCTCACAGGGTATTTTGAACTTCCATAGGGTAATATAAGATCAACTCCATCCGGTGATTTGAGGTTCCCAATAGCTCTGACTGCTGCCCGCCTGATAGTTTCATTGTATGACTTCATTGTTAGAGCTTTTTTCAGAGCGGGGAGGGCTTTGATCGAATCAATATCCGTAATTGCCTGGATACATGTTCCAAGAACAGCGTAACTTGAGTCAGTTTGAAAAACATTTTGTATGAGAGGAACCAATGTAGAATCTTTCGTATTCCCCAATGCAAGAATGACAGCTTGCCGCACACGGCTTTTGGGGTCGTGGAGAGCTTTCAAAAGAATTTCTTTTGCCCAATTTTCCTTTACATCGCCCAAAAATCGTGCTGCATTACGTCTTACTATCCAGAAAGAATCGGCAGTTAAACAGTTGGCAATGGCATGTTGAACTTTTTTGTCTTTTGGATAAGAATGCTTAAGAGCATCCAATGCATCCATCCTGTCGATAGCATGCACCGCATGGGTAAGCTGGGCCAGCCATTCATCTTTGCTCTTTTTAAAGTGGATTTTCTTTAGCACATGATTGCCAGGATCGAACAAAACAGCATCTGGCTTTCTTTTGCATTTCAAGTAGAAAGTTGTATCAGCCGTTGCGATTTCAACAGGGTAGGTTTGCTGATTATCTCCAAGCCAGAACTGGATCTTTATTGGCATACTAAAGACTGCAGTGAGAGTATCGTGAATTTGAGTTTGACGTACATGCAATGCTACGGCATGGAGAGAATCAATCCACGTTTTTTCCACCTCAAATTTTGGATAACCACCAGAGTAAACCCATTCGTTAAAAAACCAGTATAAATTTTTGCCGGTACCTTCCTCGAATGCTTTTTTCAAATCAGGAGCTTCTACCAGCTTTTTCTGGTTTGTCATGATGTAATTATGAATTCCTTTCCAGAAAAGTTCGTCTCCCAGTACGTAGCGAATCATATGAAGAACCCATGCACCTTTCTGATAAGCATGGCGATCGAACATATCCATCGGATTATTGTATTTGTACCACACCAGGGCCCTGCGGTAATTCAAAGAATCTTCTGACATATAAATTCTGGCTGCCTGTTTCATCTCATAGTCAAAAGCATCTTTACCCTCTGACTTTTCGGTCCAGAGAGAAGCAAAATAAGTGGCGAATCCTTCGTTAAGCCATGCGCTGGTCCAATCACGGCAGGTCAGCAAATCGCCCCACCATTGGTGCGACAATTCATGGCTGGTCAAACTTTCACTTGTGCCGTCTATGGTACTTCTCTGATCCCTCAGAGCACCGGAGGTTAAGGTTGTAGCAGTAATATTTTCCATCCCTCCAAACATGGGGTTGTCAACTACTGATTGTGCATATTTTGAGTAGGGATAATCATATCCGATTTTTTCAGAGAAGAATCGAATGATTTCTGGTGTCCTCCCAAAAGTAGGGCGTGCGTAAGGTTTTTGGTCAGGATGTACATAGTACTGGACAGGAATGTTTTTGTAATAGTCCTCTACTTTTACATAATTACCAACAATAATAGAAATCAAATAAGAAACATACGGAATATCCATCTTCCAGTGAAATGTCCGGGTAGAATCTTTCTGGCTTTTGGTTACTTCAACCAATCTCCCGTTTGAGATAGCAATATTGGGAATCTTTGTCGTGATAAAAACTTCACTGGTGGCTCTATCATTAGGATAATCCCAGCAAGGAAACCAATAATGATTGTCTTCCATCTCACCCTGGGAATAGATTTCAAAATATTCTGGAGAAGAACCTTCACCAGGAAGAATGAGAAACAATCCCTTTTTTGGTTTTTCTACAACATAATCTATCGCTATTTTCACAGTGTCCACTGGGGAGCAGGGCTTATTTAGATAAACAATAAGATGCTCTGGTTCTTTACGGAAACGAAGGGTCGTTTCTGGTGAAAGTTTTACAGTGTTTATCTTCATCTTTCCTGCATCCAGAACAACAGAATCAAGTCCTGATTTAAAAGGAGTAAGTGTTATAACTTCTTTGCCGAATAGTTTTTTATTCGGTGGATCAAATGAGAGCTTCAAAGTGTAATTCAGAACGTCGTAGCTTCGATCAAGAGCATGGTGTTCTTTTCCATTCATAACATTGATCTTGCCTGCCTTGGCAGAGAGGCAGATAAAAGCGCTTAGAAAAAATACAAACGAAACTCGGAAA
>CAZPNF010000352.1:0-1209 GCA_964587715.1 uncultured bacterium
TGCCATGTTTGATTGCAGTCTATCAGGATTCATCCGGCAGGGCAAAAGACTATGCTCTGGCACATGCATCTGGTATTGGGGCAGGGAGAGCAGGCATAATTGACACTACGTTCAAAGAAGAAACAGAAACAGATCTTTTTGGAGAGCAAACAGTACTGTGTGGTGGAGTTACTGAACTGATTAAGGCAGGCTTTCAAACACTTACAGAAGCTGGTTATCAACCTGAAATCGCTTATTTTGAGTGTATGCATGAGTTAAAGCTTATTGTTGATCTGTTTTACGAAGGTGGTATAGGTGGTATGTACTATTCTGTAAGTGATACAGCAGAATATGGCGGGATGACGAGAGGTAAAGTTGTTATTAATGAAGAGGCGAAAGAAAGAATGAAAAACATACTAAAAGACATTCAGGATGGCTCCTTTGCCAGAGAGTGGCTCCTTGAAAATCAAGCGGGAAGGCCTGTTCTAAATGCGCTTCGCAAAGAGCATAAAACACTGCAAATAGAAGAAGTAGGGCAAAAACTACGACAAATGATGTCCTGGATCAAAGAAAAGGAATGAGCAAAAAACTATGGAAACACGACAAATAAAAATCTTCGACACTACTCTTCGTGATGGAAGTCAGGGAGAGAACATCTCATTTTCTGTCGATGATAAGCTCAGAATTGCTCAGCGCCTGAATGAATTCGGTGTTCACTATATTGAAGGTGGATGGCCTGGGTCAAATCCAAAAGATTTTGAGTTTTTCCAGAGAGCAAAACAAATAACGCTTAAACATGCGAAGATCGTTGCATTCGGGAGTACTCGCAGGGCAAAAAATAGTGCTGAGAATGACAATAATCTCAGAACTCTGCTTGAGGCAGAGACTCCTGTAATTTCTCTTTTTGGCAAATCATGGCTTTTGCATGTAAAAAATGCTCTTGAAATTACTCCTGGGGAGAATTTGAAGCTCATAGCAGATTCTATTCTGTTTTTGAAATCCCACGGTAAAGAAATAATTTATGATGCCGAGCATTACTTTGATGGTTACAAAGATAATCCTGATTATGCAACGAATACAGTTCTGGTGGCAGAAAAAGCAGGTGCAGACGTAATTGTTCTCTGCGATACCAATGGAGGAACTCTACCTACAGATTTAGCTCAAATTGTTAGAGAAACCAGAAAGAGGATAAAGATTCCTCTGGGTATTCATGCTCATAATGATTCTGAT
>CAZPNF010000352.1:1219-3013 GCA_964587715.1 uncultured bacterium
TATGGGAGTTGCAAATTCTATTATTGCAGTAGAAGAAGGGTGTCGGCATGTTCAGGGGACCATAAATGGATATGGGGAACGATGTGGGAATGCTAATTTGTGCTCTATCATACCCAATCTTCAGTTAAAACAAGGATACAAATGCGTGCCTGATGAAAATTTATCCCAACTAAATTCACTTTCTCATTTTGTTAGTGAGATAGCCAATGTTCGAATTCCTTCCAATATGCCATTTGTGGGGAAAAGTGCTTTTACCCATAAAGGTGGTATACACGTTAGTGCTATAATGAAAGATCACAGGACCTACGAACATATTGTTCCTGAAAAAGTCGGTAATTCCCGAAGAGTTTTAGTTTCTGATCTTTCTGGAAGAAGTAATGTTCTCTACAAGGCTGATGAGTTAAACATCGATTTAGAAAAACAAAAAGAAAAAGTATCGGAAATTGTTAGCCGTTTGAAAGATCTGGAAAATGCAGGCTACCAATTCGAAGCTGCTGAAGGTTCGTTTGAGCTTTTGGTAAAAAAAATGACCAGAGAGTGGCAGGATTTTTTCAAACTGGAAGGCTTTCGTGTTATCATTGAGAAAAACTCTCACGGATCTCCAAGGTCTGAGGCTACAGTGCGTTTGCGAGTAAACGAAGTAATCGAGCATAGTGCATCAGAAGGGAATGGTCCTGTTCACGCATTGGACAAGGCTTTACGTAAGGCGCTGGTTAAATTCTTCCCTGAAATTCAGGAAATGCACCTTTCTGATTACAAAGTGCGTGTTCTGAATGCAAAGAACGGAACAGGTGCAAAGGTAAGGGTTTTCATCGAATCCTCTACTGACAAAGCAACATGGAGTACAGTAGGTGTTTCTGAAAACATTATTGAGGCAAGCTGGCAGGCATTGATGGATAGTGTTTCTTACTATCTTATGTTGAAAAAAGACGGGAGAGCGTAACTTATGAATAATCGAATCATTATTTTTGATACAACTTTAAGAGACGGCGAACAATCTCCTGGATGCAGTATGACTGTGGAACAGAAAATTCAGATGGCAGAGCAACTGGAGCGATTGAATGTAGATGTTATTGAAGCTGGCTTCCCCATTGCTTCTGATGGAGATTTTGAAGCTGTAAGAAAGGTTTCCCAACAAATTAAGAAATGCACTGTTGCAGCATTAGCACGAACAAAAAAAGAGGATATTGATCGTGCGTGGGAAGCTTTAAAATATGCCAGCAGACCAAGAATTCATACATTCGTGGCAACTTCTGATATTCATTTAAAGCACAAATTGCGTAAGACCAGGAAAGAAGTACTTACCATGGCAGTTGAAGCAGTTAAGTACGCAAAATCACTTACAGATGATGTTGAATTCTCAGCAGAAGACGCGGTGCGAAGTGATATTGATTATCTCTGCGAAGTGGTTGAGGCTGTAATTGAGGCCGGGGCTACAGCGGTAAACATTCCTGATACAGTAGGATACAGTATACCAAATGAATTTGGCGAGATGATAGCCACAATTAGAAAGAAAGTTCCGACTGTTGATAATATTATCCTGAGTGTTCACTGTCATAATGATCTTGGTCTGGCTGTTGCTAATTCCATTGCTGCTCTTCAGAATGGAGCCAGACAGGTAGAGTGTACTGTTAATGGAATTGGTGAACGGGCAGGAAATGCCTCTTTAGAAGAAATTGTTATGATACTCCGTACCAGAAAGGATTTTCTTAACCTTGAGACAGATGTAGTTACAACAGAAATTTACAAGACCAGCAGACTTCTTACCAATTTGACTGGAATGTATGTCCAGCG
>CAZPNF010000353.1:0-3010 GCA_964587715.1 uncultured bacterium
CATGCGGGCTGAATTCTATTTTATACCAAGCGTAACTTTTTATATCCTTTAAGCTATTTAGCACCGATTTTTTCCCGTTTTCCAAAAGAATTAGTTTAGAAATATGGTTTATATAATCCCGTGCAATATATACGACTTTTTGATAATCATTGGAAAACACAGGACGCAATAGTGTAATTCCCTTTTCACCTCTAACTAGTGTATCTACCTGTATTGAGTTAAGATTAATTTTCTTTATTAAGAATGTAGCTCCGGCACCCCAACTACTAGAATCCTCATGACACAGTATGGTATTCGAAACCGGATCATAATCATCAACCCAGGTTGAATAAACACTTATGTCTTTTAAATTCAGAATCAATTCAGTGGAATTGGTTGTGATATTTTTTTTATAAAGACTTTGATTTTGGTTATAAAGTATTGAATTACCCTGATCGCAAAAACTATAAAACCCTGACCAGGCTTCAAATAATTTTTGTTTTTCTGTGCCATCCGAATTCATAATATAATAATAAGAAGGTTCTCCAAGCTTATGATAATGATATAAAAGTTTTTCACCATCCGGTGTCCACATTTCAGGATCAACGCTTTCATTTATTGCAAGATCTTTCGTAATATTGATAAGTCTGTCTTCATCAATGACATATAAATATACATCAGCGCCGCCTATATCTTTATCCCAACGAAATGCAATGTATTCACCTGTTGGCGACCAAACTGGATCGTAAGCATCGTTGTAAGGATTATTTGAAATATTTTGCGGGTTAGTTCCCCTTATATTATTTAAAAAAATTTGCCATCTTCCTTCTTCGTCTACTTTGTTGTAAACTAAGGCGTTGTCATATGGAAAGTTAGGTTCGAAAGGGCTAAAATCTCTCTCACAACCATTAATTACAAGTATTAATAAAATCAAATTTATCAGAATATTAATATTAATTTTCCCTTTCAATTGTTAACTCCTCAGTTTTTAATACCATTTACATCTTTCTTGATTTATTTTTGTAGTTTTAAAAGTTCCCTACTGCTTTTAAACAGCGTGTCACCATATTTGCTGATATCTTAAATGTGAAGGTTCTCTAAATTGTATTTCTACCTTAGCCAGGTATTGCCGATAGCAAAAGAGTAATTATTCCCCGATAAAATTTAATCTCGAATTGTTACCGTAATAAATGTGGAGTTTATTTTTTTGCAATTCATATGAATTAGCGTCTTCAATCGCATTAAAATAATCAAGATACAGTGAATTAGGACAATTAACTTTACTTCCACCTACTTTTGAGATTATTAATAATTGACCTGACTTTACTTCATAATCACCTCCAATGTCATTACAGTCATTTGTTCCATAAAATTTACCGTCTTCCTTAAATTGGATAGTGTAGATTTGATCTTTTGGTGGTTTAATAATCTCACCTCCTATGATTTCAAATGATTCTAATCGCCACAATGTGTTCATGAATTTTTTTGTTTCTAGTTCCGGACCTTCCACTTTTTTACACTGAAATACACTGATCAACAAAATAAAACATAGAAAAAAAAGATACAAATTGTAGTTCTCCTGGTTACCTCCAAAAATTTATCTGTGATAGGGTAAAAAATGCACTTAATTCCATCTTTTAATAAAGTAAATACTGTTGCACTTTAGTTTTTTTCAACAACCATAGAAGCCATTTGTGATCATCAGATATCGCTTCTCGTTACGTTTTGACTTTCAATTATAACACACCAAAAGAACATTCCAACTCAACACTATGTAATACTTAGGGAGTCGGAGTGAGCGAATAGTATATCCACCCAAACGTGCAGCTTTCTACCGTCTTATCACCAAAGCATCTCCACCAGATCCAAAAGCTTAAACAAGAACCGCTTCAGAATGAGAAATACTTCGGCTCCCTTAGAACAGAATTCCTTAGATTGAAAAGAACGAAAAATCAACTATTCTTTCGAATGTATAAAATTAAACACTCATTGTCAAGTCATTTTTTTGATAAATACGATTTATTGAGAGAAATATTCTATTGTAGAAATTCCCTTCCTGAACAGGCATAGGATGAGCTCATTTAATCAGATAAAATGTGCGCCTTGAACCGAATCTGATAAAAATACATCCCTGAGAAAGATGGTCTCCACTTTTAAGGCGGAGACTACCTTATTAACGTCATCACAGAAAAACTCTCACACGTGTACCTTTGCCTTTTTCACTTTCGATTCCAATTTCTCCGTTGTGATCCTCGACAATTTTTTGAACAATGGTAAGGCCGAGACCCGTGCCTTTCTTTTTGGTGGTGTAGTAAGGGGTGAAGATGTTTTCCAAAACATCTTTCTCAATTCCTTCACCTTCATCCTTGAGTTCTACTTCAATGGAATGTTGAGAAGATTTTGCTGCTCTTGTTGTAATAGTAAGAGTTCCGGTATCGTTAGAAGCTTCAATACCATTTTTTATGAGATTGATGAAAAGCCTTTTCATTTGTTCCCAATCAGCATTGAGAGAAGGGATATCAGGATAAAGATCTGTCTTGATTTTTACCGTGCCGGCTGTTGGCCCGATAAGATAAATTACAGACTGGATAATTTCGTTCAGATCAATAGGGGATTTGTCAGGTTGAGGCATACGAGCAAACTCAGAGAATTCCTTAGCTATCTTCTTTAAGGAATGCAATTCTTCTTCAATCGCATCAAGAGTTTCGGTTATCTGCAGCGGTAAAGGTTCATCCTGTAAGTGAGTTCGGAGTCGATGGAGGGAAATAGAAATAGGTGTAAGACTATTCTTAATCTCGTGGGAAATTCTTCTTGCAACCTCCTGCCAGGCGGCCAGTCGTTCAGCCTGAATGAGTTTCTGACGACTGACACTCAACTCTCGAGTCATCTTGTTAAATGAATCAACGAGGAAACGGAATTCATCTTTAGCTTTTGTTTCCACCGGATAAGAAAGATTACCCTTGCTCACCTGCTGCATCCCATATACAAGATTTTGAATCGGTTCACTGATCCCCATAGATAGTTTCCTTGC
>CAZPNF010000354.1:0-789 GCA_964587715.1 uncultured bacterium
GATAGATGAATATCCTCGTCGTTCATGAAGTTAGATATGAAAAAAAAGTGGTATATGAATATCAGGAGTTTGCTGAAAGACTTTCTTCTTTCGGACACAAAGTCTTTGTAATTGATTTTGACGAAAGTGGAGACTCAAAATACAAAGAAACACCGCTTTCAAGAACAGGTCATGGAAAAGTCGAGCTTGAGAATACCCCTTTTTTTAACCTCCCGATATTAAAATATCTTTCGGGGCGTGTCAATTATAAAAAATTACTCAGGAAAAAACTGAATGCTATAAAAATAGATGTTGTATTTCTCTACTCGGTTTTTATAAATGGAACAAATACAATAAAAATATGTAAGGAATTCAACATACCGGCGATTTACCGCGTTCTTGATGTATATCATAAAATCCGACGGAATGTATTTATGTTCATTCCTCTATTAATTGGTGAAAAATTTATTTTCAGAAACGCAGATGTTGTTTGTGTAACGAATAAAAAAATGGGCACATATGTGGAAAGAATGGCTAAAAAGAAATTGGCAAAAGAACCTGTAGTACTCCAGCATGGAGTAGACACAACATTTTTTACAAAACGAAAAAGGGATAAAAGTCTCGCTGAACAATATTCTATATCGAAAGAAGATAAAATTGCACTTTTTGTCGGCACTACCTATAACTTTTCAGGACTTGATGTAATTATTGAGAATCTTAAAAACCTTGACGAAATATGTCCACATGCAAAAATAGTTATCGTGGGTGGGGGTGAGCAGGACAGTAAACTCCAGACGCTCGTATCGAAAA
>CAZPNF010000354.1:799-3005 GCA_964587715.1 uncultured bacterium
CTCTCGTAATATCGTTTATAAAAAATCACCTAAAAGATTTTGTAATACTTACAGGAATCCAGCCATATTCAGAAATACCTCGATTTATTTCACTGGCAGATGTTACTTTTAACTCTTTTTTTATAAACGATATTACGAGAGACATTGTCCCAATAAAAATACTGCAATACTTGGCGTGTGGGAAACCAGTCATCTGTTCACCGCTCTCTGATGTGATGAGACTTTTTCCAGAACAGGAAAGTGGTGTTCTCTATGGTGATATCAGCAAACCAGGAGACTTCATTTCATTAATTGGCAATACACTGCTTGATACTGAACTTCAAAAAGAGCTTTCAAAAAATGCTGTACGATTTGTCGAAAAGAATTTTTCACTTAAAAGTCAAGTAGAAAAACTTGAAAAGCTTCTTATTAAAACTGCCAGAAAAGAGTAATTGTTTAGATTAATTTCTATTTTAGAGGAATCATTCCAAGAAGGATTTTTAATACAGTAGAGCTCACATTCTTGACAAGATATTCGTGAGGGGGGGGCCATTCGTTTACCCGACTAAGCACAGCATCAACTGCTTTACAAATGTCGTCAGGATTACAACCAGCAATCAAATTACTCCCCGATTCAACAGTCTCTGGCCTTTCTGTAACATCGCGCAATGTTACATTTGGAATTCCAAAAATACAGCATTCTTCCTGAACGGTCCCGCTATCACTTAAAACACAATATGCGTTTTTTTCAAGCTGAACAAATTTAAACAACCCAAGCGGTTTAACTGTAATTATTCCGTTTCCTTCCATAGTTTTATTCTGTTTTCTTAACTGGGAACGCGTTCTTGGATGAAGGCTGCAAATGATGGGTTTTTCGTAGATTTGATATAAAAGGCGAAAAGAGGTAATAAAATTTGACAACCGTTCATTAACATCAACATTCTCAGATCGATGTAATGTGACAAGAAAATAATTTTTTTTCTCGATACCAAGTTTTTTAGTAATTCCACTATTATCAATCGCATCTTTATAATGATTAAGAACTTCAAAAATAGGATTGCCAATGACAAATATACGTTGCCCTGAAATTCCTTCTCGTAAAAGGTTCGCGCGACTGCGCTCCGTATACGGCATCAGAATGTCGCTGCAGTGATCGACAATTCTCCTGTTTACCTCCTCGGGTACTCTATCATCATAACATCTATTTCCTGCCTCCATATGAAAAACAGGAATATTCATCCTCTTTGCAACAACCGAACTCAAGGCACTGTTTGTATCACCCAGTATCAGCAATCGATCAGGATTTTCTTGTTTTAGAACCGATTCGCTATGCAGTAAGATTTTCCCAATCTGACCCATAATACTTTCATCCTTACAATCAAATGAATAATCGGGTTTCCTCAAATCTAATTCTTCAAAAAAAATATTGCTCAAATGCGGGTCATAATTCTGCCCGGTATAAACCAGGATGTGATCAAAGAATTTATCCAGAAGCGGTATTATCAAACTCAGTCGAATTATTTCCGGACGTGTTCCAAGAATAGTCATCAATTTCATCGTAATAATTCGCCTTCCTCTATTATTTCTTCATCAATTATCAAATGGTGCATACGGAGCAGATTTCTTGTTTCTTCAAACGTCATCAATGAATCTTTGGAGCTATACTCACCTGAAAGAGAAGGTTTGTTCTCTTTGTCATTTATCAATTCCGGTAACATCGGTTTAATTGAATAATAGTTTCCACATTCATAGGTGTGCCATGCTTCTTCATAGGATACGAGTACCTCATGGACCTTTTCACCGGGTCGGATACCGGTAATTACTATTTCGATTTCACGATCTCCGATCAACACTTTTGCAATATCCGTTATTTTTGCCGAAGGCACTCTTGGAACAAACGTTTCGCCTCGACTTGCAGTTTTAATAGCAGTGAAAATAGTTTCGACAGCTTTTTCAAGGTGCAATAAAAACCGTGTCATTTCAGACGTTGTAATTGTTACAGGCCCTCCATTTTTTATCTGTTCATGGAATAACGGAATAACAGATCCCCTGGAAGCAAGAACATTACCATACCGCACACAAATAAAACGCGTCTTTGGTGAAAAAATATTTGCAGATATAAATATTCGTTCCTGTATAGCTTTTGTCATTCCCATAACATTAACTGACTTACACGCTTTATCTGTGGATACTCCAACAACTGTTTCAACTGGAAAATCGTTTTCCC
>CAZPNF010000355.1:0-2995 GCA_964587715.1 uncultured bacterium
TGCGAATGATGCCTTTACCATAGTCTTCCTGATATCCTGGCCAATATATTGCCACGGTCTTTTTCTTTCCATGAATTTCAACAACATCTCCTGCTGAAAGCCCAATTTCGGAACTGGCTTTTGGGTCTATTCTGGCTATTCCCCGCCCGACGTCGCGGGATTGGGCCTCAGCTACGCGAAGAGTAACTTGAGACATAACATATCACCTCATTAACTTTTAATCAACCAAGTCTATATCTTTTCGTGTTTCATCATCCCATATAAATATTACCAATTTCCCATATTCGTTTGCCCTTACAAAAACCTGAGATTTGCACATAATCAACATTTTTACGAATTAACTCAACGTTTACTCGGTTAATCTATTCTTCTGAATGCCCCGCCGCCAACATTCCAACAGTTTTTCCTTCGTTTTCCGTCCGTGTTGTAGCCTTTCTGCCTACGGCGTAAAGTTGACTAATGGTTACCCGAGGACGTTTGCCTTGTTTATTTGATGTAGTGGCTTCCGTTGCCGTTGTGGACTGTTTTTGTCCATTTATGCCGTTTTTTTCCTGTAATTTTGGAGATGCAGAGATCGAGCAGAGCTTTTGTGCAGATAAGTATGTTAAGCATGAAAGTTAGAAGCAGTAGGGGAATCAGCCAGCAGATTCTGTTTCTTCCATCCAGATAGGCGCCTATGCCAACCTCGAAGAAAGGCGCAAAATTGCCCACCGAACTGTAGAAGGAAATTGGCACTGCTATCCACAGAATATTCATTCCTGGTGGGGGTTGAAGCATGAGAAGGGCTGCTCCCAGAATCCAAGCTAAGACCGCGAATATCGGAACAAAATAGATGTTGAGAAGCAGGAATCCGTCAACCTTTTCTCGTAGACGCAGATTCTTGCTCCATATAACTGGCCATACGTGCCTGAAGGCGCACTGCATGTGCCCTTTTGCCCATCGGGATCGTTGCCGCCAGTAAGAGCGCCAATCTTCCACCGCTTCCTCGTAGCAGTCTGCCTCGTTGACGTATCTGACCTTGAAGCCTGCAAGATAGATCCTGAAGGTTAGGTCTGTGTCCTCAGTCAGCATGTCTGGGTCCCAGCCTCCCAGCTGCTCTATTAGGCTTCTTCTGAATCCTCCCACGGTTCCGCCGAATTGGCTGATGAGCCCCAGCTTGTTCCGCGCAAACTGGTCTACTCTGTAGCCGCCTGTTCTTTCTAGGGCAACAAGTCTGGTGACTAGGCTGTGGGGCTCGTTTAGAACTGTGACTCTTCCCTGCACGGCTCCTACTTTGGGGTCGGTGAAGCATGCCGTCAGCTTCTCGATGATGCCTCTTTGGGGATAGTAGTCGGCGTCAAAACAGTAGATTATCTCTCCGCGGACGTGCTTTAATCCGCAGTTCAGGGCTTCTGGTTTTCCTCTTCCCCCCTCTTTCTGGCCTCTTTGGACAACATGTATGTAGCCGTAATTTTTGGCGAACAGTTTTGCCTTCTCTGCTGTTCTGTCGGTAGAGGCGTCATCTATCACGATTACCTCAAATTTTTCTTTCGGATACGTTAACTCTGTCATCCTTTGGAGGATTCGCTCGATTACCTTTTCTTCGTTGCGGGCAGGAATCATAACCGAAACTTTTGGTTCATAAACCGCTTTGTTAGAACCTGATGAAGCCGACTCCTTTTTGTGGTATAATGCGGCAAGCGTGAAAAGATAATGCCTTATAAGGTAAGCTGTGATTAGGGCGACCAGAGCCATGAATGCTATGCTCAGGACCAGAATCAACTTTTTTCCAGCCCTTCCATTTTTATCCTGTAGGATGCCAGCACCGACAGGCTAAGTGACCATACAGCCACTATCCACACAAAATCGATGAGCGGCTTGGCGACTAGAATCATTATCTTGAATGTGCCTGTGTTCAGAGCCAAAAAAACCTCTCCAAATGATAACTGGATAAAATACCACAGGACGCCTACAGTGTTTCCTCCGATAAGCAACACAGTTTTGCGGAGAAGCGGACCCTCCAGCGGAAATAGAAGAAATAAAAAAAGAAGATTAAAGAACCCGATTGCAACTAGAGCCGGCAGGCCAAATGCAGGAATTAATTGAAAACTTAAAAAGATTATAGTTGTCACTAGGGCTGAGCCAACCGTCATGTGAAAGAAATTTGGTCTCAGTTTAGATTACCCACCCTGTCTTCCTTATGTGCCATCAATCCCCCCGTGCGCATCTCAGCGGTTTTTGCATATATGTTTTGTTGAACAGAAAAACAGTTTTTCAGTTGATAACCGAAGTAACACTGGAATCTATTACGGTATATTGAATGCTGAGATTTATTCCCATTCTATGGTTGCTGGCGGCTTATGGGTTATGTCATATACGACCCGAGTTACCTGAGGCAGCTCGTTAGTTATCCGTGTGGAAATCTTCTCTAGCACATCGTAGGGAACTTTTGCGAAACCAGCGGTCATGGCTTCTTTGCTTTCAACAATCCTGACGGCAACCGTGTAACCGTAGGCTCTGGAGTCGCCCTTCACTCCCGTGCTCTTCGTCTCCGTTAAAACCGCAAAATACTGCCACAAGCGGTCTCCAAGCCCGCCTTTTTCAACCTCATCGGTGACAATTTTGTCAGCTTTCCTCGCCAGTTCAGCTTTTTCTTTGGTTACTGCGCCGATGATTCTGACCGCCAACCCTGGACCTGGAAACGGCTGCCTATGAACCAGTTCGTCCGGCAAGCCCATAATCTTTGCGACCTCTCTGACCTCATCCTTGTACAGGTCTCGCAGGGGCTCGATGATTTTTTTGAACTCTATGTTTGCGGGTAAGCCTCCCACGTTATGGTGGGTCTTTATGGTTTCCGAGTGCTTCCTGAAGCCGGACTCGATTCTGTCAGGGTATATGGTGCCCTGTATAAGATAATCTGCGTCTATCTTCTTCGCTTCTTCCTCAAAAACCCTGATGAATTCGCTTCCGATAATTTTCCTCTTCTCCTCAGGGTCAATGACGCCCTCAAGCTTCT
>CAZPNF010000356.1:0-2985 GCA_964587715.1 uncultured bacterium
GAGCCTTTCAATCGCTGGCCCTCGAACTCCACCAAACCGCCGGGATGACTGGAAGCTGTCGGCTGAAAGGTGGACCTGGAGGAAGGTTTCCTGGAAGACATCTTCTGCTAAAGCAGGTTGGCGCAGGAACTTAAGCAGAAAATTGAAAAGAGGCTTTTCCCAGCGGTACACCAACGTGTTAAGAATCAACACCTATCTTTAAGACTATAGGAATCGGAGAAAAGTTTTATTTTTTTAGACGTAAAGAAATATAACGGGCAAAATATACCCTATCATACTGGTTTATGAGGAAAAAAGTATCTGTGAAAAAAAGGAATTTGCTGCAAATTGTGCGTAAAATCTTAGGTGTGATCTTTGCAGCATTCTTAGTAAAAAAATAGCTTGTATTTTAAAATGAGGTGACTGGTTCAATGATTGGTTATGTTATTCTTGCCTTTTTAGCGGGTGGCACCTTTGGAATGTTGGGGATGGCTATCCTGGCATCAGGGCCCAAAGCAAGCCTTCTCCATGAAATGCATATCTTGAGGAAGCGATTGGAGTTTCTGGAAAAAGAAGACCAGGAAAAGCATTACCAGCCTGTTAAAGATCCTCGTTCACGTGTTCACACACTGGTAAATTGAACTGAGGCCCTGTTTTTGTATTCTTAAAAATTTTCTTCCCTAAGAAATAATATTATTATTGTGCCCCGATCCGTAAAGCGGGGCTTTTTTTATTGACTTTCCCACTATTTTTATTAAATTATAAGCAACTATAGATATGAAAGATTGGAGGATAATTGAAAATTCCTCCCAGGAAAAGACAGTCGTTTTGGGCTTTTTTACTGTTTGCTGTTGCAGTAAGCGTGGGATTTTTTCTCCCTGTTTCGAGTGGGGCATGGTGGGGATACGTCGGGAAGGGAGGGCTTTTTTTAGTTGTGCTTTTTGTCTTTTTTTATACTTTTGTTTTTACCTCGGAGGATTTGCCGGAGAGAGTTAATAAAGAAGAAGAAAAAAAGGCGACTGGCCTGGAAATGTCTGAGGAAAATTCTCATGATGAAACACCGACAAGTTTTGGAGAAGTTTTTCGTTTATATTATCAAGAATTTCTGACTGTCGTTCGTAATGCAGTTGTGGCTTCTAATGCGGGACTTTATTTACAAAAGGGGCAGGAAGGATTGGAATTCAAGGTAGGTGAGAGTGAGCTTGGACGGATAGAACGACCTGTGCTAGTAAGTGAAGGAGACATGGTAGATGAAGTGGTTAAACAGAGAACATCACTCTTAGAAGGGAATCTTCCCATTGGTACGGTTTTAGAAGGAGTGGAAGGGCCAGAGATACGTTCATTTTTGGGTGTACCTCTGATTTTAGCTAATGAGGTGGTTGGTGTTCTTGCTGTTGGAAGTGAAGCAACAGAAAGTTTTGGGGATGATGACAGGGATTTTTTGGTGAGGTGTGGGAGGTTACTTACTCAAGTGATGGCAGTGTGTCACAGGGGATTACGCTGGGAAATGGATCAAGCGGTGTACAGTGTACATCTTGATCTGGAAAAAACATTACAAAATGTTAAAGATGAAGAAAATGCTGTTATGAGTTTTGTCGAGCACATCAAGAAGCTTTTCCCGTTTGATCGTTTTACACTTTGTGTAAGAGAAGGTGATGAAGGTGCTATCCGCTATGTTTATGGCCAGATTGATGATCTTAACCAGGGGCTGAGATTTCCTTTAGATGAAGGACTTAACGGTTGGGTTATCAAGAGAAATACTCCTTTGTTCATTCCTGATATGGAAGAAGGGAATTATGTAAGGCCCCGGTATTTTCGTGACGAAAATTCTAAACATGGATTGCATTCCTTCCTATGTGTACCACTGGGGAGTGGAGAAGAGGGTGCGAGGGGCTCTATAAGTTTAGAAAGCAAATCTGTTGCTAAATATGGTGAAAAAGGGAAAGAAGTACTCATGAGTTTGGTGATTCATCTGGATTCTACACTTGAGCGTGTTCGTTTGATGCAACAGCTTAAGCAGTTAGAAAAAGGTGGAACTTCATCCCAGACTGCGCAGTTTCAAATTGATTGATTTTTTGGAAAAGGTAGGAGAGTTATAGTGGCTAAAGCTAAAACTTTTGCAGATAAGGTGGCCAAGTCCAGCCAGGATTTGAGGAGACATTGTCCAAAATGTGGAGAGGTTATTACCACAGTTCAGGTGATTACTTCAGAACGTTCGACCAAAACAGGTGCCTGGCATTTTAATCAGAAGTTTGTTGGCGTTTGCAAGTGTAACGAGAAAGAGATCTTTGGATAGCGGCCAGCCATACTAACTATGCGGAATAAGATGACACGCAGGCGATTTCTTCTGGCAACAAGGAATAGCGATAAATTCAAAGAGATCAGGGAGATTCTTGGAGGAAACGGATGGGAACTGCTTTCTCTGGAAGATTTCCCGGAGACAGTAGAAGTAGTTGAAGACGGTAAAACTTTTTCTGAAAATGCTTTGAAAAAGGCTCGTGCTGCATTTACGGCGACCAGGATTCCATCCCTTGCTGATGACAGTGGATTGGAAGTAGATTATCTTAATGGTGTGCCGGGCGTTCTGTCGAGTCGATTTGCAGGAGAAAATGCAAGTTATCGTGATAATAATGAAAAATTACTCCGTCTAATGAAAGATGTTCCGTGGGAGAAGCGAAAGGCAAAATTCCGGTGTGTTGTAGCTTTAGTAAATGAGGAAGAGGAAAAGTGGGTAGAGGGAGTGTGTAATGGGATTATATTTTCTGAATACAGGGGCGGAGACGGTTTTGGATATGATCCTCTTTTTTTTGTCCCTGAAGAAAACAAAACTTTTGCAGAAATGACTGGGAGAGAGAAGAACAAAATCAGTCATCGGGGGAAAGCCTTCCGGAAAATGGCAGAGTTATTGAGAATAGGTTATTAGAATTAATCTAAAATATGGGTACAGAAGTTCGGGGCGTAGCGCAGCTCGGTCAGCGCGCCTGCTTTGGGAGCAGGAGGTCGCCG
>CAZPNF010000357.1:0-2953 GCA_964587715.1 uncultured bacterium
CCCGAGAATAGGTTTTCCAACACGTGTTGATTGGAGGAGGTAAATTATCATAGTCAACTCCTTCCATCACCAGAGGTTTTCCCCCATGGTTTTTTTCTTTTGTAATGTATCCAGGCAAAGATCAAACCCATAAATGAAGCTAAATAGGCTGCTGTCGCCTCCAGTAAGATAAATCCTACTTTCAGCAAAAGATCCCCAAAATCCAATAGGTCTGGATACAACATAGTATTTTACCAGGTGGTCCATCTTCTCTGGTTTGGCACGGTTTATGCAAGATATTATTGTAGCTTTTAACAAGATGTTTATATGTTTATAATAATAAATAAAAAAAATCTTGACATTGAAAGTATTATTTGATATATTTTTAAACAATATCAAATTAAAGGAGTATGCTTATAACAGTTCGTTAAAGGTTTGGTGGATTTGTTACAAAAAATAGTTTTATGCAGAAATGAGGGAGTATCCATCGACTTGAAGCGGACTTTTTCTACCAAACCGAA
Organism: uncultured bacterium; assembly: GCA_964587715.1. GTDB lineage: Bacteria > Zhuqueibacterota > QNDG01 > QNDG01 > DSAB01 > CAYYPT01. The sequence continues at coordinate 501 of CAZPNF010000357.1, forward strand.
TGTTAGTGGGTCGGTTTATTTCTTTCTGTAATCGAGCCCAGATAATTCGGTTTTTATTTTTTTAGCTGTCATTGGAGGAAGAACTATGAAAAAGTTTTTTGTGATATTCTTGATGATAACATCGGGGTTTGCTGCAGTATCGGATCTTTCTGCGGTGAGCCAGTCAGCAGTTCCTTTTCTGTTGATTTCTCCAGGAGCCAGAGCAGCTGGTATGGGAGAAGCTTTTGTGGGGTTGGCTGATGATGCAACTGCTGTTTTTTGGAATTCTGCAGGGTTAGCGTTTCAGACAGGCAGAGAAATAATTCTTATGCACAGTAACTGGCTTCCCCAGTTAGTCTCTGATATGTCGTATGAGTTCCTTGCTTACCGGCAGTATTTTGAAAGTCTTGGAGGAACGATAGGTGGAAATATTACTTTTCTCAACATGGGGGAGCAGGTGCAGACTGGAGAAGGGGGACCCACGCCTATTGGTACGTTTCGCAGCTGGGATATGGCTGTGTCATTATCTTATGCTACGCGGTTAACTAAAAATCTTGGTATAGGTCTTGCGATGCGCTACATTCGCAGTAACCTTTCTCCGGTAGGTGCTGGGGAAGAAAAGGGAAATGGAGTGGGCAATGCCTTTGCTGTAGACATAGGTGTTTTGTACAAGTTCACTTTTCTGAAAGGATTTTCTTTTGGCGCTAATCTTTCCAATATGGGACCAAAAATTACTTACGTAGATGCAGCTCAGGCCAGCCCCCTTCCGACAAATTTAAAAATAGGATTTGCTTATAAGATTCTGGACATGGAGTACAACAAACTGACAATTACCATGGATACCAATAAACTTCTGGTTGTTGCCTATTCTGTAGATGAGAACGGGAACAGAATTGATGATGTTTCGAAGTTGAGCGAGGAAGAAAAATCTAAACTTGACAGTAGATCCGACCCGTTTTATAAAGCAATATTTACAACATGGAAGGGATCATTCAAAGATCAGTTACAGTCATTGATCAGCTCCTGTGGAGTTGAATATGCTTATAACAACATGATTCTTCTTAGAGCAGGATATTACTATGATGAAGAGGGAGATGTGATGTTTCCATCTTTTGGAGCAGGGTTGCAGTATTCTCAATATCGGTTCGATTTCGCCTATGTATCGGCAAAAACGGGTCATCCCCTTTCCAACACGATGCGGTTTTCCCTAACGGCTGAGTTTTAGAGGATTCATTCTTTTCTGAGCAGATAGTAGCCGGGTTCTGTCAATAGTGTGTTAAGTAAGTCTACCTCAACAGGGTTTATCTCTACCAACAGGTTGACTGACTTAATCTACCAAAAGTGGACGAGTCTGGGTTAATTCCCTGGAGCTTATTTTGCATTAAATTGTCAGATTCTGGGAAATACCCCGCAGGGTTCTGTGGGGTATTTTAGTATTGCTGGAGAATGATAATGAAACGGATAATTTTTCCATTTTTTGTTCTGTATGTTGTATTGAATTTTGTTGGGTTTCTTTTTGGGGGCAGTATTAGTTCCAGAGTGCGGAAATCTTCTGTCTCGCAGCAGAATCTTTTAAAAAATGCCAGGTTTTTCTGGAAGAACGGGCATCTATATTTAAAGCCGATTTTTAAAAAATCCTCGACTGCGGATACGCTTAAGATTCTTGCTCTGAGAGTAGAATTCCAAACTGATAAAAATGATAAAACCACAGGTGATGGTCGTTTCGATCTTTCGATTCCCTCAAAAGCCGCCATCGATCCTTCTCCTCACAATCGCACTTACTTTGGAAATCAGCTTGCTGCTCTGACAAACTACTACTATTCAGTGTCGGACAAGAAACTCGTTCTTATTCCCAGAGTAATTGATACAGTTTTTGTTCTTCCCCACGAGACAAGTTATTATAATCCAGGTACTGATGATGAGAAAGTAGACCACGGTCTTGCTGAACTCTTTCGTGATGCAATAATTTTAGCGGATTCTTCTGGTGTTGATTTTTCAAAGTATGATTGTTTCATCATTTTCCATGCTGGAGTGGGGCGTGATATTGATCTTGGATATGATTCCACACCAAGCGATATCCCGTCAGCATTTTTAAATCTAAAGGATTTAAGGAAAGAGTTGGGTCAGAACGATCTTTCCTATCCCGGGATTGAAGTAGAGAAAGGAAAATTTTATATAAAGGAAGGAATCATTCTCCCTGAAACTGAAAACCAGGAAGGCTATGAAATTGGTCTCCTCGGAACAATGACACTGATGTTTGGCTTTCAACTTGGTTTGCCAGCACTCTGGGATACTGAGAATGGCCGTTCAGGAATAGGACAATGGGGTTTAATGGATCAGGGATCGGGTAACTATAATGGTTTGATCCCTTCTGAACCATGCGCCTGGAGCAAGGTTTTTCTTGGTTGGGGAACTCCTATTGATACACTTCACGGTGATGATTTAAAAGTTGCCTGTTCGAAAACGACTGACCC